>CANOFQ010000024.1 GCA_947565325.1 uncultured bacterium | reverse complement strand
ACCGCTCATCCTCAGAAGGACTATCCAGCTCATCCAGCAATTCCTCCTCTTCATTCAGTCTCTGTTTTTTCTTTCTCTTCTTGATCACAACCACGATGATAATGACCGCCACAACCACTGCCGCGGCTATGGCCGCCGGTATGACCGGGAATCCCTTTTCCTCTTCGATCATCCCCATATCCGTCATCGTCATGTCATTTTCCATCGCTTCCATAACCGTAAGCTGCAGATCCTTGGCCGTCGTGGAGACTGTCCCTGCCTCATCCTCGTAGCTGACCGTCATGGTCACCTTGGCGGGGCCTTCCGTCGCCTGGGCGCCTTCCAGCATAGCGTCGATGGATGCGCTCGTGCCGGACTCAACATTTCCAAGGAAGACCTCTTCCTTCTTAATGCAGGTACCCTCGAAGATTGCCTTCACATTGTAAAGCTTGATCCTTCCCAGATTATAGAGGCTGCACATTACATTGGCTTCATCGCCCACGGAAATACTGTCCGGGCTGATCTCGAAATCACTGAATTCGAATCTTGCGTCCTGCTTAACCGGTATGGAGAGACTGGAAGAGGCGTCCACAGAACTCCCGTCCTTATCCTCATACTTCATGCTCAGCTCCACACTGTATGGCTTCTGCAGAAGATCTGCCTTGGCATTCAGCTGAATGGAAATATCTGCCGTCCCATTCGCCTTGATCCCGTCCAGATAGATGGAACTGGAGCCTGACGACGGAAGAAACGCGGGCGCAACGGTCTGCGCGTCGCTGCCCTCCGTCGGAGCGCTTAAGTCAAACAGCATATTGCTGACCTTCGAGGTCTTGGATGTATTCCTCAGATGGATCGTCAGTGTGAAGTTGCTTCCTGCCCGCACCTCTGCCGGATCTGTGGAAAAGCCCGTCACGATCACCCTTGGGACAGAACCGGTGCCGGAGCCTGATTCAGAACCGCCTCCTGATACGCCGCCGTTGCTGAAGCCGCCGGCATCTGCGGAGAGAAGATCCGAGCCGTCTCCTACAGACGGGATATCCGTACCCGGATTCTGGGCTGGAGGGGTGTCTGCCGGAGGATTCGGCTTCTCTTTGGCAGTTGTGTTGACATGTAGACTCTGAGAGGCTAATACTATATCTCCACTACTAATATCAAATTGTATCGTATATCCCGCAGTGGGGGCATCTTCTCGTTGTGTAAATTTGTAATCTAAATCCCAAGTATCACCTATCTCAATCTTGTCAATACTCTTCTTACATTTTTCAAGACTTTCTTTAAACGGCCATACTTCATTCTCATCACTTAACCTTGGAGTCACCACTAAATTATTCAACACACTGTCTGTGCTATTATGTATAGTGAATTTCCATACCTTTGAATCACCTGGCTTAAACGTAGCCACAGCCATCTCTTCCGTTTTTATCTCAACTCTGCCGACCGATGTTCTGGCTTCTTTAGCACCTATCTCAATTCCCACGGCTAACGCATCCGGTTCTTCCGCCATAATCTCCATCGGTCCTGCTGCCGTCGTAAGCAGCGCCGCCATACATACTCCTGTCAGAAATCTCTTTAAACTTCTCATGATATCAGTCCTCCCTGTAATACTCTCTTCCGGTTATCTCCTTTTGGTCCCTGTGTCCCCTGCGCTCCTGCCGGTCCCCTAGCTCCGGTATCACCTTTGGGGCCCTGTGGACCAGTCGCTCCTTTGATGCTTCCGGAATATACCCATTTAGCAGCCGGTGCCGCACCAGCCACTGTACAGGTGTACACCGCACCAGTGGACGTATTCAGATACATATCATCCACCAGGGCTGATGCCACTCCGGAACTGTTAAAGACTGTCGCCGTTGTACTGGTTCCGGTAATCGCTGTCCCCCGGTACCATTTACTTCCCCTTGTTCCGGTTGCTCCCTTTGCCCCCGCCGCACCAGTATCTCCTTTGGGTCCCTGGGGGCCGGCGACTCCTGCAGGTCCCTGCGCCCCAGCCGCACCAGCGGCTCCTTTCGGGCCCTGGGGACCGGTTGCTCCAGTATCGCCCTTTGGCCCCTGCGGACCCACCGCCCCTGTATCGCCTTTATCACCTTTGGCTCCCTGGGCACCACGTGGGCCGGTATCTCCTTTATCACCTTTCGGGCCCTGCAGACCGGTCGCTCCAGTGTCTCCCTTCGGCCCCTGGGGTCCGGTTGCCCCGGTATCGCCCTGCAGACCCTGAGGTCCTGCGGCACCCGTATCGCCTTTGGGCCCCGGCGGCCCCTCCGGCCCGATCGCCCCGTCTTCGCCGGTATCTCCTTTTTCCCCCTTCTCCCCGCGCGAGGGCTTCCCCGTATCGGTATCCCCAAGATACCAGTTCCCGTTGCTTCCAATCACCGGCGTAATCCCGTTCATCCCGTCTGTGCCATCCCTGCCATCTGTCCCCGGGCTTCCCTGGGAGGGCTTCCCCGTATCATGGCTTCCCAGATACCAGTTCCCGTTGTCACCGATGCTCGGGGTCGTCCCGTCCGCAGCCGTCCCGTCCCCGGACTGCTTCTTTCCGGATACGGCAACCCCGAAAGTCGGCACAACCTCATAAACGCCGTTCTCCAGGGTTTCCTCCACCTCTGAAATATAATGGGTGAGCAGCAGCCCGCGCTCTTCATCCATTACTGTCACGGTATCTCCCAGCTCCCAACGGGACTGGTACCAGTCATCAAAGACAACAGCCTCATAACTCTCCTGCCTCACAGCTTCGGCCAGTTTTGACTGCCCCCTGACTGGAAGTTCTGCATCATCTTCGATGTCCCTGGCATCCACATACATTTCTTTTCTTCCCGTGCCGGAGAAATTATTTCCAACGATATATACTGCCCTGTCCTCCCCCTCCCCCTGCCCGGCCGTATACGCACAGTTCTTTGTGCTGCTGTCATCCAGCGTATATGTCCCATCCTGGATGTTGTCATAGCTTTTCCGGAAGATAACGGGCGGACGTTCCTGCTGCAGGATGGACTTATCCGTCCCCTGCAGCACCTCGAATACAAACTTTTTATCCCCGGGCTCCATACGCACGCTGATGCCCAGGAGGGAAAGCCTTGACAGCTCTTCCAGCTTCTCCATCAGGTTTTCATACCTTGTCTGGAAGTATATCCTCTCCCCCCGGGAACAGGATTCCCCGCACTCCCATCCGGGCAGATCCCGTTTCCTGTCCATGCAGGATACCGCATTCCCGCGCACCAGCCCGTACAGGATGTCCTCCACCGGGGCTCGGAATGTCATGTAGGCCTTCCCGGGATCCGGCACTGTGATCCGGTTTGTGAGCATCCACAGCAGGCTGTATCCCCTTACCACCACCCCGTCATCCGTTATACTGATATACTTGATAATCCCGTTTTTCCGCCTGTCACGGTCAAACATGACCAGGTTGTCGGGTTTCAGGCACGGCATGTCAGACGCAAAATGCATCTCAAACTTGCCATAGGTATGCCAGCGGCGGCTGTATATGACAACCACATCATCAGCCTCATACAGAAACCGGAAATCCGGGCTGAAGAACCTTACTGTCTTACTTTTATCCATATGCTTCCCTCCACCGAATCTGCAGGCTTATCCGCCTGTATATGTATATTCCGCCATCCCCCGGTCACCTGCTCCGCAAACCACCTTTCCCACCGCTCCTGAAATCCCTCAATCATCGTCCTGTACTCTGTCAGATTTTTGGGCCGTACCGCGCCGCATACCCTGTTATCTGCCCGCTCATCCGTTACCGTCAGCGTCCCGTTTGGCGCCACCTTTATCCTGGCAAGCGATATTTCATATATACTGCTGTTGCGGACCAGCGACGGGGCCTTCGGACTGGCCACAGCAGTCCCTTTCCTGACTGCAATCTCCACCGGCCCCGTGACCAGGTTCGCCCTGATCACCACCCTGTCAATGCGGCTATATGCAGTATCCGGAACAATTGTCCCGGTATACACGGAGTCATTGTACAGGTAAAACCCCTTTACAATGGCAAACCCCGCTGCCACCTGGAACTGCCGGTTCCCGGCCGCTGTCACCTTAAAAGTCATGTTCCCCGCATCGTCAATACTCACGCCGCTTTCATACAGGTTGTTGAAATACATGTTAAATTCTTCCTGCCCGTATTCCGCATCTCCGTTAAAAAATCCATAATTCTGCATCATATCCCTCCCTATATTCCCAAAAACAGCTCCCTGTAACGCACTTCCACCCCACGGCTCCGCACGGATTCATCCTCACCCGAATATTCAATCCGGTTTTCCCCCTTCTGCAGCCAGAAGAATTCCGACTCCAGATCCAGGTAGTCCCAGCCATCCTCCGTGCTGCCGCCTTCCGTCCGTATCTCCACGGTTTTCTTCCCGTATGCCGTACTGATATACAGGGTATCATCCGTTGTAAGGGTACGCTTCAGCCGGATATACTGCCCCGTCCGGTGGTTTACGATCCTGGGGTTCACCGCCGGTCCCCTGAAAAAGACTTCCACAGGCGCCGGCAGGTGGCCGCCATTCACTATCGTCTTCTCCAGCGGCCCGTACTGCTTCATCCTGAACGGAAGTGTGAATTTCCACTTCCATCCCCCTATGAGGGTTGATATCTTCTCGCATATCTGAACGGTGGACTGAAAGTATGGGTCCGGACACTGCAGGTACAGGAGGCAGCGGAGCCTGGAAAAGATATTCTGGTTTTTCACTTTAAAGCTTTTGATTTCGTAGTCAATTCCCCTGGCCGTCCCATAAATCTCCACCGTCAGCCGGCCCTTGGATTTCGGATCAAAAAAGGATATGAGCTTCTGCCGCATATCCCCTTTGCCCTCCCACGGAGTATATTCAAATTCCACCATAATCTCCCTTGGCAGCGTTCGCCTTGCCAGCAGACCGGCTCCGTCATACTGCACATACTGCCGTGTCTCTATCTCGTACTCAGAAGACTCAATTCCTGAATAGGCCCATATCCCGAAAAGCCTCCCATCCATGACAATTTCTTCTCCATCCTTCGAAAATAAAAATAAAATGTTATTCACCTGCAAATACAATCCCCCTTGCGATCCGCTTCATTTCACGCCCCATTTCCACAGGAGATTTACATGGCTGGTTGACATTAATCTCCTGGTGGATCTCCTGAATCTGTCCATTCATATTTTTTCCGGAGGTCTGTACAGTACTGCTCTCCTGCTTCCTGGTGCCATATTCCACCACTGGCCGTTTTTGAAGATATGCTCCATCAGAGGGCGCAGGGTGTAGGTACCCGCCCTCAGCAGTGTCCTCTTCCAGGGCTCCTGCGGATCGAAGAGCTCCAGATCCTCGCTTTCCTCGAACTGTTCCTCCGTCAGGCAGATCAGGTCCGCCTTCAGCTTGCCGCTCTCCTTCTCATAGATGCGGTAGATTTTCTTGTCCCCGGGGTTAGTGACCTTTTCGCTGTTTTCCGAAAGCTTGATCTTGGGAATGAAACGGCCGTCCTCCCCCCGGATGGCAGCCAGCTTGTAGACGCCCCCGAAGGAAGGATTGTCCTTGGAGGTGATCAGGTTGGTGCCCACGCCCCAAGAGGTGATGGCCGCGCCCTGGGCCTTCAGGCTGTCGATCAGGTATTCGTCCAGATCGTTGGAGGCGGAGATCACGGCGTCGGGGAAGCCGGCGTCGTCCAGCATTTTCCGGGCCCGCTTGGAGAGGTAGGCCAGATCCCCGCTGTCCAGACGGATGCCGTAGAAGGTCAGGGGGATGCCCGCCTGCCGCATTTCCGTGAACACCCGGATGGCGTTGGGCACGCCGGATTTCAGGGTGTCGTAGGTGTCCACCAGCAGGATGCAGGCGCCGGGATACATATCCGCATAGGCCTTGAAGGCAGTATACTCGTCGGGGAAGCTCATGATCCAGCTGTGGGCGTGGGTGCCCTTCACGGGCACGCCGAAGAGCTGGCCGCAGAGGACGTTGCTGGTGCCTATGCAGCCGCCGATGACGGCTGCCCTTGCCCCGTAGGTTCCGGCATCCGGCCCCTGGGCCCGGCGCAGCCCGAACTCCATGATGCCGTCTCCCCTGGCGGCGTAACAGACTCTGGCGGCCTTGGTGGCGATGAGGCTCTGGTGGTTGATGATGTTAAGGATGGCGGTCTCCACCAGCTGGGCCTCCATGATGGGGGCGACGACCTTGACCACCGGCTCCCGGGGAAACATGACGGTTCCCTCGGGGATGGCGTAGAGGTCTCCGGAAAAGCGGAAGCCACTTAAGTATTCCAGAAAATCCTCCCGGAATATGCCAAGAGAGGCCAGATAATCGATGTCCTCCCGGTCGAAGCGCAGCTCCTGTATGTATTTGATGACCTGCTCCAGACCGGCGCAGATGGCGTATCCGCCGTCGCAGGGGTTCTTGCGGTAGAACGCATCGAAGATGACCGTCTCGTTGCGGTTCTTGTTCTTGAAATACCCCTGCATCATAGTCAGCTCGTAGAGGTCTGTCATCAGTGTGAGATTCTGTCTGTCCATAGGCTCCTCTTTTCTGCCGTAGCGGCGTGTTTATGGCGTTTATGTCTATCCTATTTATTATAAGCATAGGACGGCAGAAATACAATCCCGGAAAAATGCCCATGGCCCGGGCTCCCGCTTATCGGTTCCGATTTGGAGTCCGATTCAACTACAGCTCAGAACTTTTGCTGCTGATGGCTTCTCGGTGTTATAAATCCGGAATGACCAATGTTTCTTTATGGATGGCGTCGCCGTATTCTATCTCCAGCGCACCGCCCAGACTGTCAAGGGCCCTCAGCCTGGCCAGCTGCGCCTCGTCCTGCGTTGTCACTGTAAGATGGATCCGGTTCGTATCCTCTCTCAGGGCAGAAACCACGACGAAATCCAGCTCCTTGCTTACCATGCCCTCGCTGATCCTGGACTGCAGCTGCGTCAGATAGGCCAGTGTGAAGGCGGCTTTCTGGAAAATCACATTGCCTTCGCTCAGGCCAAGTTCCCTGCAGACCGTGCTGCGGTTTTCGGCGGTGTCTTCTGTGAGCAGTATGCACAGACGCCCCTGACCGTCAGTGTAGGAGCCTCCGAAGAAGTCCCCGTAGGCTGCCTGAGGTTTTATCGCTTGGATGGTGCCGGGGCTCTGTTCTGAGACGGGAATATCGTGAGAGCCTTCCCCGGACTGCGGACTGCCCGGTTCGCCCGACGTCTCTGCGTCCGTGTCCTGCGGACTGAGATCCCTGCCGTCTGTACGGAAGTCTTCCCTGCCTTCGTGGTCCGATTCCTCTGTCTCGGTGCTTAGCAGGTACTTTTCCGGCTGATTTTCCTGTCCGGCCTGCGCAAGCATTTGAGAAAGGTCATTCACGAGGTAGATATCCGCCAGATTCTCCGGGTTCGGCAAAGTCGCATCCGGCGGGAAATCCGGGTGGCCGGATAGGGAGCCGTTCAGAAACAGAAGCCCCCACAGACCTGCTAGACAGAGGCAGAGCATGCCGGAGGAGGCCTTTACCAGTGCGCTCCTTTTCTTCTTTTTTTCTGCAAGGTATTTTTCTCTTCGCTGAAACAGACTTTCTGCCATTTCGTTATAATCTTTCATATTGTCCCTCCTTCTTGAGTTCCTCCCGAAGGGCCTTTCTTGCCCGGTAAGCGAGAGTTTCGATTTGGTGCCTGTTCATCTTCATGGCGGCAGCGGCCTGATCGATGCCGAAATCTTCAAAATAGAGCAGGTAAAGAATCTGGTGATACCGGGGCCGCAGCCCTTCAAGGGCCCTGTGGAGGGCGATTTTCTGGGCCTCCCGCAGGTAGGAGGTTTCCAGGCTCTCCTCGTCCCGGGCAAGCAGCGCCAGATCCTCGTCGGAGGCGGAGACCGTGCGGGAATGCTTCCTTATGTAGTCAATGGCCACGTTGCGCCCGATGGTGTAGAGCCATGTCTTAAAGGAGTATTTTTCCCGGAACCTGGGCTTTCTTGTTATAAGCCGGAAAAAGGTGTCCTCCGCCAGATCCTCCGCCACATGGATGTTGGCCACATAGCTGTTCAGATAAAGGATCAAGCCGTCCTTAAAGTCCCGTACTATTTCAACGATTCCGTTATCGTCTCCTTCAAGAAAACGGCGGTAGCTACTTGCACCGTTGTCCATCCGTCTCTCCCTCCCTTTCCGTTTTGGTTTGTTGATCGAGTCCTGACCCTTTCCTATATTTAACGGATGAAATACGGAATACTCACACTTTTTTTCAAAATTTTTTGATCTGAAGCATGGTCTTGGTCGGTTTTTAGCCATATCCGAATAGTTTTTCTCGCTTTTTCATAGGTTTTATGCTATATTGGGTATCGGAGAGAAGAGAGAAAGCGATTGTACCGAATGAGGGAAGAGAAGAGGCAAGGCAAGGGCAACGGCAAAGTAAGGGCAGTGGATGAAAGGGAACCGGGGGAGGAACAGAGAGTTGAGCAATACGACAGTGATAAAAAAACAGCATAAGGCGCCGGTGCTGTTTGTCTGCGGGAACGGGCGCATGGATGCGGTTATGCTGCAGGGGGAGATGAGCCTGGGCAGGCGGACGGACCAGAACAACGTGACCATCGACCTGAGAGAGAAGTTTGTCTCCCGCAGGCACGGGTTTTTCCAGTGCGGCGTGGAGGGCTGCTGGTTCGTTGACACAAGCAGCGCAAACGGTACCTATTGGAACGGCATCCGGCTGAAGTCCGACTCAAAGGTGATGCTGAACAACGGAGACGTGCTGCAGATTTACAACGGAAGGGCGGGGGCGGAAGAATTCGTCACCATGATCTACGCCACGGATTATCCCGATGAATATGTGGTGGAGGCTCTGGAGCTGAGGGGAGACATGGCGGAGATCAATATCGGCAGGAGCGGGAACAGGCATATCCTGATGGAGAGCGGAGGAGTCTCTGCGAACCATGCTTCCTTTTTCACCGCAGAGAAAGGGTGGGCCATTGTGGATCACAACAGCACCAACGGAGTATATCTGAACAACCAGCGCATTCTGCAGCCCAGATATCTGCAGGCGGGAGACTGTGTGCGGATCACAAACCTCTGTTTCGTGTATACGGGGTTCAGCCTGATTTATCAGAAGCCTGTTCAGAAGCAGGAGGCGCATGAGAAGAAGGCGGTGTCCTTCCCCGATATGCCTCTGGATATCAGGATCACGGAGCGGAGCGTATGGCAGCGGGCCAAGAAGCTCATGCTGCTTCAGGATATCAACATGACCATCAACTCCGGGGAGATGGTGCTGATACTGGGAGGCTCCGGTGCAGGCAAGACTACCTTCATGAATGCCGTCATGGGCTATGAGAAGGCCGAGGGAAAGATCACGCACGGGGGCACGGACATATACGAGGATTTTGAGTCCATGAAATACAAGATCGGCTTCGTTCCCCAGCAGGATCTTCTGAGGGGCAGCGACACTGTGTATTCCACTATAGAGAACGCCGCCCAGATGAAGCTGCCCACCTCTGTGAAAAGGAACGAGAGAAGCCAGCGCATCGAGAAGGTTCTTGAGACATTGGGGCTTTCCAGAGAGCGGGACTCTCTGGTGTCCAAGCTCAGCGGAGGACAGAGGAAGCGGCTGAGCATCGCAGTGGAATATATTTCGGATCCCAGCCTGTTCTTCCTCGACGAGCCGGATTCCGGGCTGGACGGCATCATGGCCAAGGCGCTGATGACGAACCTGCGTACCATAGCGGACGAGGGCAAGATCGTCATGGTCATCTCCCATGGGCCGGACAGGGCGGCGGAGCTGTTCGACAAGGTGATCGTGCTGGCCAAGAGCGTCAGGGACAACTGCGGCCATCTGGCTTTCTTCGGAACCGTGAAGGAGGCCCATGCCTTTTTTGAGACGAACTCTCTGGAGGGCGTGGTGAAGAGGATCAACCGGGAGGACGAGGGCGGAGACGGCTTGTCCGATTTCTACATACAGAAATATGCAGGGAGAATCATGGGAGCGAAATAGGGAGCCGGAAGGGCTTTGCGGGCCGGGGCAGTCACTTCGGTCAGAGAAAAACTCTGTGAGCCGCAGCGGAAGCAGGTACTGCGGACTCAGGAGAAGCCTTAAGGGGCCGGACTGAGCGTCACGGGACCGGTCTCACAGAGAGGACAAAATGAGGAGGAGAAAAAGAGATGAACAGGGCGTCAAGAATGAAGCAGGCAAGGATTTACATAGGAAAGTGTTTTCGGGTTTTCTTTCATGAGCACGGGTGGAAGATTTTCATCAGTGCGGCGATCATAACGCTGATCATCTGCAGCGTCACCAGCTCGGATATGTTTCTGGAATACAGGGCTACCCGGAACGGGGCTTTTGCGCTGGTCTGCGCATGCATCTGGATCGGCATATTCAATTCCATCCAGTCCGTGTGCAAGGAGAGGGACATCATTAAGAGAGAACACAGGTCGGGGCTGCATATTTCCTCATACATCACCGCTCATATGGTTTTCGAGATGGCGCTGTGCGCAGTGGAGAGCGTCATTGTGACGGCCATCATCTCCGTGGCTAATTTTGACCGGCTCCCGGAGTCCGGTGTGCTGATGCCGGTGTATCTGGAGCTGCTGCTCACCTTTTTCATTGTCATCTACAGCTCCGACGCACTGGGGCTGATGGTGTCAAGCATCGTGAAGACTCCCAACACTGCCATGACGGTGATGCCCTTCGTGCTCATCCTGCAGCTGGTCATGTCCGGCATGATCTTCGAGCTGTCTGGGTTCACGGAGCAGGTGGCAAAGCTTACCATCGCAAAGTGGAGCATGAACGCCATCTGCATCACTGCAAACGTGAATTCGCTTCCGGACTCGCTTTCGATTCTTGGGCAGGAGGTCTTGTCGGATTATGAATATACGGTGGGGAATATTGCCCAGATGTGGCTGATTCTGGTGGGCTTCACGGCTGTTTATGCCGTCATCAGCATCATCAGTCTGGAATTCATCGACAAGGACAAGAGATAGGAAGGCAGGGGCTGTCGCAGTTATTCCGGCGGGCAATGGGTCAAGTCAGCTTTGCTGACTTTATGCCGCTGCTTGCTGCGGGGTATGTGATTGCGCTTCAGGCAGGCTTTTGGGAATCATCCCAAGCGCCTGCCATTCTTGTGCGGCAATAGCACGGGGAAAGTCAGGGCCTGCCCGCTGTATATCCGAAACGGAACGTTCTGCATATAAGCAAACGGGGACATTTCTACTAAAAACAGCGCCAAAAATAATGTCAACAAAAACAGCAAAAAGGAAGCTCTGGGAATAGCAGCGACAGCTTCGTCCCCGGTGAATGGTTTGAAAGGATGAAGGGGCGCGGAAATTATTGCATTTGGGGCTTGACAAACAAAAACCCAAAAGGCTATAATGGCGTATCATGATGTGAGGGCTTCAGGATTGCTGTTCACGGCATGAGGCAGTGTATCCGGCATCATGACAGAAAGCACAGACAGTAAATGCAGTGACGAAGAGAGTAGCCGTTTTGGGAAAGCAGCAGCGAGCCGGTGAGGGTGAAAGACCGGCGCCGGTAGCGGGGCGGTGAAGATCACTTCCGAGCAGCCAGAGCCAAAGGCAGGGGCAGCCCTGAGCCTAGTAGCTGTGGACGGCATTCCTCCGTTATGGGAAAACGTATGGATCCCGAAGAGAAGGGTGTGCCTTGTGCTTCATGCCGGGCAGGAAGGTCTTTCGGGAGAGTGCGGTGTAACAGGTGGTGAAACGAATGCGCAGGCTTCGTCCTTTTACGGACGGAGCCTTTTTTCACATATGGGAAGTGCATTAGGAAAGCATGAGAGAAGACTCAAGAAGGTAAAATGCATTGGGGAAGCATCGAAAAGTATCAGAAGAGGTGCAAGAAGGTATCAGAGCACTGGCAAAGGAACCTCAAAGAGCCGAGAGATCCTCAGAGCAGCATCAAGGAAACGATAGAAAAATCACCAGAAAAGGAGTACCAGAAAAGGAGTACCAGCAAAGAATCACCCGAAAAAATCAATAGGAAAGGAAGGAATCGCAGAATGTACAAGCCAGTTTCCGCCAATCTAAGCATTGTGGAACGAGAGAAGGAAGTGGAAAGGTTCTGGAAGGAGGAGGACGTCTTCCGGAAGAGCGTGGACAGCCGCAGGCAAGGGCCGGTGTATACCTTTTATGACGGGCCGCCCACGGCCAACGGCAAGCCCCACATCGGCCATGTGGAGACCAGGGCCATCAAGGACATGATCCCCAGATACCGCACCATGAAGGGCTGCATGGTGCCCAGAAAGGCGGGCTGGGACACCCATGGACTGCCGGTGGAGCTGGAGGTGGAAAAGCTTCTGGGGCTGGACGGCAAGGAGCAGATCGAGGAGTACGGCCTTGCGCCCTTTATCGACAAGTGCAAGGAGAGCGTCTGGAAGTACAAGGGGATGTGGGAGGACTTTTCCGGCTCCGTGGGCTTCTGGGCGGACATGGATGATCCTTATGTGACTTATGATGATAATTTCATAGAATCCGAGTGGTGGGCGCTGAAGACCATCTGGTCCAAGGGACTTCTGTACAAGGGGTTCAAGATCGTGCCCTATTGCCCCCGCTGCGGGACCCCTCTTTCCAGCCACGAGGTGGCTCAGGGCTACCAGGCGGTGAAGGAGCGCTCCGCAGTGGCGAGATTTAAGTGCGTGGGGGAGGAGGCCTATTTCCTTGCCTGGACCACCACTCCCTGGACGCTGCCCTCAAACGTGGCGCTGTGCGTGAACCCAGAGGAGACCTACGTGAAGGCGAAGGCGGCGGACGGTTATACCTATTATATGGCGCAGGCCCTGCTGGAGCAGGTGCTGGGAGGCCTGGCGGAGGAGGGAAAGCCGGCCTATGAGGTGCTGGAGACCTACAGAGGAAAGGATCTGGAATATCGGGAGTACGAGCCCCTGTTTCCCTGCTCCGGGGAGGAGGCGGCCAGACAGGGCAGGAAGGCCCATTATGTGACCTGCGATTCCTATGTCACCATGTCTGACGGTACGGGAATCGTCCATATCGCCCCTGCCTTCGGCGAAGACGATGCGAATGTGGGCAGAAAGTACGGCCTTCCCTTGGTGCAGTTCGTGGACGGAAGGGGAAATATGACGCAGGAGACGCCCTATGCCGGAAAGTTCGTGAAGGATGCGGATCCTGACATCATTCGGGATCTGGACAGGCAGAACAAGCTGTTTTCCGCACCTAAGTTCGAGCATGACTATCCCTTCTGCTGGCGGTGCCATACGCCTTTGATCTATTACGCCAGAGAGTCCTGGTTCATCAAGATGACGGCGGTGAAGGATGACTTGGTGAAAAACAACAAGACCATCAACTGGATCCCGCCCACCATCGGCGAGGGGCGCTTCGGCAACTGGCTGGAGAACATTCAGGACTGGGGCATCTCCCGGAACCGCTACTGGGGAACACCGCTGAACATCTGGGAATGCGAGTGCGGCCATATGGAGTGCGTGGGCAGCAGGGAAGAGCTGGGGATCCTTGCAGGCAGCAGGGAGGCCGCCTGCGTGGAGCTCCACAGGCCCTATATCGATCAGGTGACCTTTCCCTGCCCCGAGTGCGGCAAGACCATGAAGCGGGTGCCGGAGGTTATCGACTGCTGGTTCGACTCCGGGGCCATGCCCTTTGCCCAGCACCATTATCCCTTCGAGAACAAGGAACTTTTCTGGCAGCAGTTCCCGGCGAAGTTCATCTCCGAGGCCGTGGACCAGACCAGAGGGTGGTTCTATTCCCTGCTGGCGGAATCCACTCTGCTGTTCAACAAGGCCCCCTATGAGAACGTGATCGTCCTTGGGCTGGTGGCGGACGAGGACGGCCAGAAGATGAGCAAGTCCAAGGGAAACGTGGTGGATCCCTTCGAGGCTCTGGGGGCATATGGGGCGGATGCCATCAGGTGGTATTTCTATACCAGCGCGGCGCCCTGGCTGCCCAAGCGCTTTTCTGGCAAGACCGTGCTGGAGGGCCAGCATAAGTTTCTGGACAAGCTCTGGAACACCTATACCTTTTTCGTCCTATATGCGAATATCGACGGCTTCGATGCCTCAAAATATAGTCTGGAGCAGGACAAGCTTCCCGTGATGGACAGATGGCTGCTGTCCAGACTGAACACGGTGGTGGGACAGGTAGACCAGAATCTGGACAAATACCGGATTCCTGAGGCTGCCAAGGCCCTGCAGGATTTCGTGGAGGAGATGAGCAACTGGTATGTGCGCCGCAGCAGGGAGCGCTTCTGGGCCAAGGGCATGGAGCAGGACAAGATCAATGCCTACATGACCCTGCACCGGGCTCTGGTGACGGTGTGCAAGGCGGCGGCGCCCATGATTCCCTTCATGACGGAGGAGATTTACCGCAACCTGGTGTGCAGCACGGATTCTTCCGCACCGATAAGCGTCCATCTGTGCGACTTCCCTGCGGTGGAGGAAGCCTTCATCGACAAGGAGCTGGAGGCGGACATGGAGGAGGTGCTGGAGGCGGTGGTGCTGGGAAGGGCCTGCCGCAATGTGGTGAGCATCAAGAACCGCCAGCCCGTCAGCAGAATGTATGTGAAGGCAGGATCAGGCGCCCTCGAGAATTTCTACACGGAGATCATCGAAGATGAGCTGAACGTGAAGGAGGTGGTCTATACGGAGGACGTGCGTGACTATACCACCTATACCTTCAAGCCACAGCTGCGCACGGTGGGGCCTAAGTACGGAAAACAGCTGGGGGCCATTCAGAAGGTTCTTTCTTCCCTTGACGGCAATGCTGCCATGGACGAGCTGAATCAGGCCGGAAGGCTTGTGTTCGACGCAAACGGCGTGACGGTGGAGCTGACCAAGGAGGACCTGCTCATCGACATGACCCAGAAGGAGGGGTATGTGTCTCAGGAGAACGGCAGGATGACCGTGGTGCTGGACACCAACCTGACGGAGGAGCTGGTGGAGGAGGGCTTCGTGTACGAGCTCATCAGCAAGATCCAGACCATGCGCAAGGACGCGGGCTTCGAGGTGATGGATCATATCCGGGTATCCGTCAACGGGAACGGGAAGCTGGCAGAGATCGCCGCCCGCAACGCAGAGTCCATCTGTGGCAAGGTGCTGGCGGAGGAGCTCACCGCAGGGGCTGATTTCGCCGTGGCAAAGGAGTGGAACGTGAACGGGGAGCAGGTCACGATTGCGGTGGAGAAAATCTAAATTAAAAAAACAGTTGGAATGGCAGGGAATATTTGGTATAATACCAAATAGCTTCGGCAGATTTTCGGCCAATGAAGGTTAATGTGGTTCGACACGGAGCAAGGTTCGATACGAGTGCAAATTTGACACGGATGCAAATTCGACACGAATGTAAATTCAATACGAATGTAAATTCGATACGAATGCAAATTCGATACGAATGCAAATCCGATGGGAAGGGAGATTCGATTATGAAAAAGGAAAAGAATACCGCAAAGGCGGCAGAGCGTGTAGGCTGCGCCAACGGGACTTGCGAGGAAAAGAAGGAAACAGCCGTGCAGGCGGCGGAGGCTCCTGAAACGCAGGACAAGAAAAGCGATCAGGAAAAGAAAAATGAATTTGACAAGGATCTTTTCAAGAGAAGCATTCTGTACAATGTAATGACCCTTTACCGCAAGACGCTGGAGGAGGCCACGCCCCAGCAGATCTTCCAGGCGGCGTCTCTGGCCATCAAGGACCGGATCATCGGGAACTGGATGACAACTCAGAAGGCCTATGAGAAGGAAGATCCCAAAATGGTCTACTATATGTCCATGGAATTCCTCATGGGCCGCGCACTGGGCAACAACCTGATCAACCTGCAGGCCTATCAGGGGGCAAAGGAGGTTCTGGAGGAGCTGGGTGTGGATATCAACGTGATCGAAGACCAGGAGCCGGATGCGGCGCTGGGCAACGGCGGATTAGGCCGTCTGGCGGCATGTTTTCTGGACTCTCTGGCCACTCTGGGCTATCCCGCCTATGGCTGCGGCATCCGTTACCGCTACGGCATGTTCAAGCAGCAGATCAAGGACGGCTTTCAGGTGGAGGTGCCGGACAACTGGCTGGCGGAGGGGAACCCCTTCGAGCTGCGCAGGCCTGAATATGCCAAGATCGTCAAGTTCGGCGGCCATGTGTCCATGGGCTGCGATGAGAACGGCAGGAGCTGCTTTACGCAGGAGGGCTATCAGGCGGTGCGGGCCATCCCCTATGACCTGCCTATCGTAGGATACGGCAACGGTATCGTGAACACCCTGAGGATCTGGGACGCAGAGTCTCTGGGAGGCTTCCAGCTGGATTCCTTCGACAAGGGAGACTACAGCAAGGCGGTAGAGCAGGAGAATCTGGCCAGAAATCTGGTGGACGTGCTCTATCCCAACGACAATCATTACGCAGGCAAGGAGCTGCGCCTGAAGCAGCAGTATTTCTTCATTTCCGCATCCGTGCAGGAGGCCGTGGAGAAATATATGAGAAAGCATGACGATATTCACCGCTTCCCCGAGAAGGTGACCTTCCAGCTCAACGATACCCATCCCACGGTGGCAGTGCCGGAGCTGATGCGTATCCTTCTGGATGATTATCATCTGGGCTGGGACGAGGCATGGGACATCACCACAAGGACCTGCGCCTATACCAACCATACCATCATGGCGGAGGCTCTGGAGAAATGGCCCATTGACCTGTTCTCAAGGCTTCTTCCCAGAATCTACCAGATCGTGGAGGAGATCAACCGCAGGTTCGTGAGACAGATCGAGGAGAAGTATTCCAAGGTCTACGGTGTGGACGTGCAGGAGAAGATCCGCAAGATGGCGATTCTTTACGACGGACAGGTGAAGATGGCCCATATGGCCATCGTGGCGGGCTATTCCGTCAACGGTGTGGCCAGGCTGCACACGGATATCCTGAAGCATCAGGAGCTGAAGGATTTCTACGAGATGTTCCCGGAGCGCTTCAACAACAAGACCAACGGCATCACCCAGAGGCGTTTCCTGCTGCACGGCAATCCTCTGCTGGCAGAGTGGGTGAGCTCCAAGGTGGGCGAGGGCTGGATCACGGATCTGCCCAAGATCGGCGGCCTGAAGGAGCTGGCCGGAGACAAGAAGGCCCAGAAGGAGTTCATGGAGATCAAGTATCAGAACAAGCTCCGCCTGGCAAAATATATTCAGGAGCACAACGGCGTGGAGGTGGATCCGAACTCCATCTTCGACGTGCAGGTAAAGCGTCTCCACGAGTACAAGAGACAGCTGCTGAACATCCTTCATGTGATGTATCTGTACAATGAGCTGAAGGCTCATCCGGAGATGGAATTCTTCCCCAGAACCTTCATCTTCGGCGCAAAGGCCGCTGCGGGCTACCGGAATGCGAAGCTTACCATCAAGCTGATCAATGCCGTGGCGGAGGTGGTGAACAAGGATGCCTCCATCGGCGGCAAGATCAAGGTGGTGTTCATCGAGAATTACAATGTGTCCAATGCGGAGATCATCTTTGCGGCTGCCGACGTGTCCGAGCAGATTTCCACCGCCAGCAAGGAGGCATCCGGCACCGGAAACATGAAGTTCATGCTCAACGGTGCTCTGACGCTGGGTACCATGGACGGTGCGAACGTGGAGATCGTGGAGGAGGTAGGGGAGGAGAATGCCTTTATCTTCGGTCTCAGCTCCGACGAGGTCATCCGCTATGAGAACGAGGGCGGCTATGATCCCATGCAGATCTTCAACAGTGACAAGGATATCCATAAAGTGGTGGTGGGACTGATCGACGGCAGTTATTCTGCCGACAAGGGTCTGTTCCTGCCGCTGTACAATTCGCTGCTGAACACGCTGTCGACCAATAAGGCGGACACTTATTTCATCCTGAAGGACTTCAAGGCCTATGCGGAGGCCCAGAAGAAGGTGGAGGCGGCCTATCGGGATAGGGACGGCTGGGCTAAGAGCGCTATTTTGAACGTGGCCTGCTCCGGGAAGTTCACGTCCGACAGGACGATCCAGCAGTATGTGGACGAGATCTGGCATCTGGATAAGGTGACGCTGTAATTTGGAGAAGTGGGGAGTCCTTTGCTGGGGACGGTTCGGAGTAGTGGGGCGTCCTTTGCTGGGGACGGTTCGGAGAAATGGGGAGTCCCTTTCCGGGGGACGGCCCGGAGCACCGGGGGTGTCTTGCGCGGTCACTCCATGGCGCTCCGAGGAGCCATAGCGTGGATGGGCCGCATCATTGGATGCGACCCATCCATGTCTCCTCTCCGCATTCCGTGAGGTTCCTTGCAGGACGCCCCCGGCGCCCCGGGCCTGACACCGGAAATGATGCAGTTCCGGTGCCCCGGGCCTGAGTGTGGAAATAATTTGCTCCCTTTTCAGGATCCTGTCATCAACGAATTCGGATGAAAATAGAGGAAATTATGATGGAAAGATATGAATTGAACGACAATGATAAAATGCTGATAGATACTGCCCTTGCAGTGCTAAAAGAAAATTTTGATGATGGAATATACAATCACACTGTCGGGTGTGCGGTTCTTTGTAAGAATGGTATCGTCTATAAGGGCGTGAACTGTGACGGAATACATGGCTCTTGTGCGGAATACATAACAATTGGCTCTGCTATTTCAGCAGGTGAAAGAGATTTTGATACGATTGTGGCCGTTCACGACAAGTACTTGAATTATGTTATCCCGCCATGCGGAAACTGCAGGCAAATGCTGTTTGAGTATTGTCCTGATATCAAAGTAATTGTGAATGATGAAAATGGAAAATTGATTAAAGTCAAGGCAAAAGATTTGCTGCCATTTGCGTGACAAACGGCAGTATGCTAAATCCCTGCGGGGAATACTTTTTCAAAAACAGGTTGGGTTTTAGAGGGGAATCGATCTGCTGCGTGAAAATATGGAACAGCAAAAACTCCGGGAACTTGAGCTGCAAAAGGAAAAGAAGACAATTTTATTATCTCTTTCACACGATATCAAAACGCCGCTTTCCGCTATAAAATTATACGCAAAGGCACTGTCTAAGGGACTGTATTCCGATACGGAAAAGCAGCGTGCAACTGCCGAAAAAATAAACGATAAGGCGGACGAAATTGAAGACTATGTTTCACGGATCATCACTGCCTCCCGTGAAGATTTTTTAAGTCTTGAGGTAGATAACGGGGAGTTTTATTTAGCGGATTTGGTACAGAGCATTGCGGCATATTACAGTGAAAAGTTAGCATTTATAAAAACAGAATTCAGGATTGGAGAATATCAGAACTGTCTGCTTTTTGGTGATTTCGACCGGAGTGTCGAAGTGCTGCAGAACCTGATGGAAAATGCGATTAAATACGGCGACGGAAAAAGAATTGACCTGCTCTTTTCTAATGATGACGAGGGGGTTTTAGTTTCCGTAAGAAACAGCGGCTGCACCCTTCACAAATCAGACTTGCCGCACATTTTCGAGAGCTTTTGGCGGGGCAGAAATTCTGAACAAGTGGAAGGAAGCGGGCTTGGCCTGTATATCTGCAGACAACTTATGTATA
>CANOFQ010000023.1 GCA_947565325.1 uncultured bacterium | reverse complement strand
CACATGAGGATTGGAGCAGAAATTCTTAAAGTCATGCTGGCCCTTCAGGATTTCCGCACCCTGACGCATCAGCTCCAGATCAGGCCTTCCGTCCAGAGGCGCATAATACTTTCTGTCAAAAACCGGCTTCACCTCCCCGTCGTAGCAGGTATAGCAATAGGTCTTGCCCGTGGCATTGTAACGGGCATGGAACCGGGGGGAGGCCTCCCTCACCTCTCTCACAGCAATATCATCCGGCAGGTAACGGTTCATGTAGTCTCTGATCTCCTCGCAGGAGCTTTCTGTCTCCAGAAACGCATTGGCCACCATGGCCTTTGCATGGACCCCGCTGTCGGTGCGTCCCGCCCCGATGACCTCAACATCTCTTTCACACATGAGACTGAGCACATTCTCCAGCTTTCCCTGAATGGTATTCTTGTCCGGCTGATGCTGCCAGCCATGATAGCGGCTGCCGTCATACTCAATGATAAATTTGTAATTTTGCATTATCTTCTTCCTCTCCTTCTTCCCTTGAATCCATGTTTCTTTTTCTGTTTTCATGTAGACCGAAAATCTCCGGCTCAGGCCGAAATTCTCCGGGCAATCTCCTGCAGCTGGGGCAGGCAGGCGTCAAAAAACATCTTATATGCCCTGCAGAACCGGTTCTGTCCTCTCAGGGCCTCGTCCCCCGCCTCCCGATGCCTGCGGCAGCCGCCCCGGCAGATAAAGAAATAAGGACATCCCCGGCACTCCTCTGTATGGTTCACGGAATCCTGCAGAAATCCGCTCTCTCTGAGACGGTCCAGAATCGTCTCCATGCTGTCTTCGTTCAGATTCCCCAGACGATATTCGTCCAAGCAGTAGAAATCACAGGGATAGACGCTGCCGTCCGCCTCCACAATGGTCTGCAGACTGCACACGCCCCTCTGTTCGCAGGACTCGGGCTGCCTGCCCAGCAGAATGCCTACATAGTTTTCAAACTGCCTGATATAGGGCTGCTCCCCTTTTAACAGATCCAAGTGCCAAAGCTGAAACAAGTCAATCAAAAACTGTCCGTACACCTCCGGCCTCAGAGAATATTCCCGGCTGTGGCCCTCCCCCAGGGGATCCAGACAGGCTATATACTGCTGCCACCGAAAGCCCAGCCTGCGATACTGCTCATAAATCCTCCTGATCTTGGGCGCCGTCTTCCCGTTCACCACGGTCAGCACGTTAAAGTCCGCCCCGGCGGCCTCCAGCATTCTGGCTGCTTCCAGCGTGTGGAAATAGGTGTCCGCCCCCGCCGCATCCTTCCGATATGCGTCGTGGGTGGCCTTGATGCCGTCCACGGACAAGCCGATCAAGAAATGCTCCCTCGCAAAAAAAGAACACCATTCCCCGTCCAGCGCATAGCCGTTGGTCTGCAGGGTATTGGAAACAGGGATCTTCCTGCTGTTGTACTCCCTCTCCAGCCTGAGCAGCTCCCTATAGAAGTCCAGCCCGGCCAGCGTGGGTTCTCCCCCCTGAAAGGCAATGGTGCAGGAGCCTTCCGCAAACGCCAGCACCCTTCGCACAACGTTCTCCAGCGTACAAAGACTCATGATTCCATAATCCGTCCGGGTTCTGTTCTTCATCTCGTCCGCATAGAAGCAATAGGTACATCTCATATTGCACAATCCGGACGCCGGTTTCAGCATCACATGAACAGGCGGCATATTCTCCCCCTTCCCTGGCAGATACACTGTCACTTTTCCGGTCGGCAGACCTTCAGAGCAAGTTGCCGGGCCTTTAAAGCCTATCTGTTAAAAATGCTGCACGATTCAGTCCTGCAGCCCCAGTCCATGTACTTGATTATAAAATATTTGTCTCCCGCTTGCAACGTAAATTTGCAGGCTCCTTCCGACAATCCTGCAACCGCTGCAGCCAGATGCCTTTCCGCAGCTCCTTCAGACCCCGCAGCCCTCCCTGAACCGCCCCTTGCTTCCTGCCTTAGCCGCAGCGCCCGGCCGGCTGCTTAAATTTTCTCCACGGCTTTTCTCCACGGACCTGTAACGAATCCTCCCCAAAACGGATTAAACAAAAAACAATGCCGCCATAACCTGAATGCCGGTCGGGCATCGGCCGGATAGGGCGCACAAAGTCTTCCGCAGATATGAAAACATCTGCAGAGGACGGTCCGCCTGCAAGGAAGCGGCAAAAGGAGAAGAGACTATGAAAAAGAAAACAAGCTGCCTATTCATACTGGCCGCAATATGGCTGCTGACGGCCGCCTGCGGAAGCAGGGAGGAGCCTGCCGCCAAGAAGACGGAAGGACAGGTCTATGTGCCGGAATTCATCACACTGGAAGGAGACAATATCGACTATAGGGGAATGACACTGGTGGGAGACAGTCTCTGCTATCTTTCCATGGCGTGGAACGAAGCCCTCCAGCGCTATGCCCCGCATCTGGGAAGCTACTCTCTGACGCAGCGCAAGACTGCGGTGGTTCCCCTGGCATGGCCGGAGGAGCCCTCCGGAATGAACCTGAATCAATATGTTTTTGAATCGGACGGCAGCCTCTGCATCCTTTCCAAGTCGTACCCCTCGGAGCCTCCGGCCTCCGGCGGCTCTTCCCAGCCCAAGACATTTCTGTGCCGATTCGATTCTCAGGGAAAATGTCTGTTTGCCCGGGATATCACCGAAGATCTGCAGGACTCCTCCGGCGGACAGGCCTATATCAGCATGATGGGGGCCGACCAAAGCGGGAGGCTTTATCTTCTGGGCAATTCCTGTCTCTGGCTCTATGATCAGGAGGGAGCCCTTTCCGGACGCATCTCCCCGCAGGGATCCGATGTCTGGATGAACGCCCTATATTCCGCAGGTGACGGTACGACATACCTCTGTATGCAGACCGTGGGGGTGGAGGGCAGGAGCAGTACCCTCTATCAGGTGGATTTTGAAGGCGAAAAGCTGACAGAGGTCTGGGCAGATTTTCCTGACTGTACTCTGGTTCCCGGAAAGCAGAAGGATTTCCTCATGCAGGACCGCTCCTGCGTATATACCTGCGGCCTGACAGAAAAAAAGGCCGAAGAGCTCTTCTGCTGGGCAGACTGCAACATCAACGGAAACGATGTGCTGTACTTCGGGGAAATGGACGATGCCACAATCGTTGTTGTCACGGAAAATGCCCAGCGGCAGGGAGAGGTGGCCCTATTGGCCAGAACGGATGCTTCCCACACCGTGCAGAAGGAAAATCTGGTCCTCGCCGTACTGGCAGACGCTTACAACTATGAGCCTGCCGTGACGCAGTTCAACCGATCAAATCAGCAGTATCATATCACGATCCGAGAATACGTAAATTATGAAGAGGGCAGTGCAGATCCAAGGGCAGACGCCCTCGGAAAGCTGTATGCCGATCTTATATCCGACAACTGCCCCGACCTCATAGAGCTGACCGGACTGGACGTGGAACGGCTGGCGGCAAAAGATGCGCTGGCAGACCTGAATCCCCTTCTCGAGAAAAGCACACTCCTGGATTCGGATGATTTCGTGGAAGAAATACTGGAGGCCTATACCTTCGACGGTACCCTGACAAGCATCCCCTCCCTCTTCTTTCTGGAGACGGTGATGGGGCATTCCTCACAGCTGGGAAACACACCCGGCTGGACCTTCGACGATCTGACCGCCCTTGCCAAGGCCAATCCGGAGGCGGAGCTTTTCGACGGCGCCCTGAAAAGCGATATTCTGAATTACGTCCTGATGTATAATCAGAATGCTTTCATCGACTGGTCCGCCGGCAGCTGCAGCTTTGATTCCCCGGAATTTCAGAGCCTCCTGCAGTTTGCAGACAGCTTTCCAAGCGAGATCGCTCCCGACCCGGACCGGCCCGGAACCCCTGCTCTGATCCAGAGCGGTCAGGTGCTTCTGAAAAATACCTTCCTCTATGACTTCGACTCCATACAGATGGATATGGCCATGTTTGGCGAAGATGCAGTCTGCATCGGATTCCCCACGCCGGAGGGCACTCCCGGACACGGCCTGACCACGGCTTATGCCTATGGGATCCCTTCTAAGTCCCACAACAAGGAGGGTGCCTGGGCCTTTATGGAGAGCGTGCTGGCGGAGGAGGAAAACGCCAGAAACCAGATGGGCTTCCCCACTCTGAAGCGCCGACTGGAGGCCATGACGGCAGAGGCCCTGCAGGAGGAATATGTGCTGGACGAGAACGGCAATCCCTATCTGGACGAAAACGGGAACCCCATCGTCACCGGAATCCAGACCACCTCCGGCAACGGCTGGAGCTATACCTACCACACCGCCACAGAGCAGGAGGTGTCCACGATTCTCTCCCTGCTGGAAGGTGCCCGCCTATCTCCCACCTCCGGATCCGGCAGCCGAGAAATCATGAGCATCATCAGTCAGGAAGCCCAAGCCTTCTTCTCGGGCCAGAAGTCCCTGAGCGAGACCACGGCCATCATCCAGAGCCGAATGGCGCTCTATATAAGCGAAAACAGATAGGTAAGCTTCCAGACCCCAGTCCCCGGCCCCTGAAGCCATATCCGCAAGGATAGGGCTCCAGGGGCTTTCTGCGGCCTGCATGCTGTGGCTTTCTGCCCTGCCCCCACAGAACATTGCGGTTCGGGGTCAAAAACAAGTCGTTTTGTCCAAGGTGGTTGATGAAACAGGCGGGCTTGGATACAATGAAAGAGAGTTCACTATTCCCGAGAAAGGAAACCTCCGCCATATGAAAATTTTCAATTTTCTCATGAGACAGTACACCGCCGGGCGAAGAAGGCTCCTGTACAGCTTCTTCCTGCAGATTGCGCTCTCCGCAGGGGCTCTGATCAATGCGGAGATCATGCGCAGGGGAACCTACGCCATCCGGCAGGGGGACATGGATATGCTCACAGATGCCAGCCTGCTGCTGGTCACGGTCATCCTGATGAATATCCTGTGCGCCTTTGCGCAGAAGATGCTGCGCCGCCAGTCCTCTTTGCTCTATCAGGAGCAGCTGCAGCTGGAAATCCTTTCAGGGGCCCTGCATTCCGGCAGATCCTCCCGGCCGGAGACCGCAGTAGGGGGAATGATCACCATGATCATCAACAATGCCGAGCGTGCAGTGGAGGAGGGCATAAATTGCCTGACGAACTATGGTGCAGGCATTCTGAACATAGCCGCCTGCACCTTATATATGTTCCTCATCGACTGGCGGATCACGCTGGTCATCGTCCTTTTCCAGCTTCTGGTCAGGCTCCTGCTCCGTCGGCTGAACACCCGGATCCGGAGCTTTTCGGAGAGAATGATCGCCGCCATGAAAGAGAGCAATTCCCTGACGGTGGAGATCCTGACCAATATGCTCACGGTCAGAAGCAGCGGCAGAGAAGAGTTTTTTCACGGGCAGGTGCAGGAATACGAGGGACGGCTGAGCCGCCTGAAGACCATACTGCATTTCCTGATCTTAGGAAAGGACGATCTGGTATGGGCCTCCACCTCCTTTTCGGAATACGTGATCCTATACGGTCTGGGCGGAGTGATGGTATGTCTTGGAAAGACAGATCTCTCTGTAGCGCTTGCTCTGGCCTTCGTCATCGGTCCTTTCGTGACGGGAATCAACAATCTTGGCTATGCCTCCCGGGACGGTATCACGGCCCGGGCCAACATCGATTCCGTGAGCTGCTTTCTCAGGGATCTGGCAAACGCCAAGGAAAGCCCTGAGGAACGGCAGACACAAGACGACTTTTCTCCAGAAGACAATTCAATCAGCATTCAAAACCTATGCTTTGCCTACGGCGGGCAGGAAGTCCTCCATCACCTCAGTCTGGACGTGGCCCCCGGAGAGACGGTAGAGCTGATCGGGGCCAGCGGCAGCGGCAAGACCACACTTCTCTCCCTGCTTACGGGCACGCTGAAAAGCCAGACCGGCACAATCCGGATCGGCGGACTGGACATTTCCCGGTATTCCTTCGACCAGCTTTCCCGCAGATATTGCCACATCGCTCAGGAGAGCCATATGTTTGCCGGAAGCATATACGAGAACATCGCCATGTCGGAAAATCCGGACGAGGAGCTGTGCAGGCGAATCCTGAAGGCGCTCAATCTGTCCCACTGTCAGGACATAGATCCCTTCCTGCTCTCTCAGGGAGAGAAGCAGCGGGTGAACATCGGCAGGGCCTTCTATAAATATGCGAAAAACAAAACGAGACTGCTGTTCTGCGATGAGATTTTCGCCAATCTGGATCAGAAAAACGCCGACGAGATCGCTCAGACTCTGGTGTTCTATTTTCAGGGCTGTACCATCCTGTTCGTGACCCATCAGGATATCCGTATCCGCTTTGTGAAAGCCGTCCGCATGACAGACGGCAGACTGGAGGCATTATGAAGCGCAAAAATCCCATCCTGAGAACATTTTATCTCCACAATCTATGGCTTCTGACCCTGAACCTCCTGATGCTGGCCACAGCCGGAGTCATACGCACCGTCGGCGTTGGAAACGTAGGCCGGATTACCAAAGAGATGGAAAACAAGGATGCAGACGTTCTCCTTGGGGTAGTCGGACTGTCCATCGCCTTGATTTCCTTATCCTATGTTCTCCGCTGGGCTGCAGGGGGCCTATGCATGGGACTGTCCAACAAGCTGGCCGCCCTTCTTCGGGCCAAGCTGGTAAAACGGCTCACGCACTGGGACTTCCAGCACTATGAAGGGCAGGACAAGGGCAGCCTGCAGTCTGTCATCTCCAATGATGTGGACACCGCCACACAAGTGATCTACATTCTCCATTCCAGAATACTGACCAATGTCTTTGTATACCTTACCTCCGCAGTTTATATGCTCCGGATCGATGCCGTCATGGGTGCCGTGATTCTGGCGGTCTCCCTGCTTCTGGGAGCGGTGAACCATTTCATTCTGAGCAGAATCAAAAAGCATGAGCAGGCTTCCCGAATGGCACTGGGAGAAATCACCAACACCGTGCAGCATGCCTTCGCAGGAATCGACACCATCCGCTCCTACCACGGGCAGGATTTCATAAAAGGCGCTTTTCTGAAGGGAAAGCGGCGCTACAATTTAAGCTGCATGAATACGGAGATCATAGATTCATGGCGGCTCACCTTCTATAACATCATCTCCAACACGGCCTTTTTCGCAGCCATGTTCTTTCTGGGGGCAAAGGCCATACGTGGAGAGATCGGTCTGGATATCCTGCTTTCCTTTCTGATGCTTCTGCGGCAGAGCATGACTCCCGTGGAGGTGATTCTGCGATGGATGACCAGTCTGGTTCGATGTGATGTTTCATGGAAAAGAATATATGATGTGCTGAACAGCCCTGCAGAAGAAAATCCCGGCTGCTCCCAGCCCCTTGCTTCCCCCGGCAGAATCGAGGCAAGGAACCTGCGCTTTACCTACGGAGGCGGGTCCTCCCATGGCACCCCGGTGTTCCGGGATCTGAACATAAGTCTGGAAAAAGGCAGAATCACGCTTTTGAAGGGAGAGAGCGGCAGCGGAAAAACCACGCTGATCAAACTTCTTCTGGGACTCTACCACGGAGAAGAGGGCACGGAAAAGCTCTATGCGGACGGGCAGGAGGTTCCCTTTGGAGCACTGGGGCTCTCAGCCGCCTTTGCAGAAAGCTCCTGCCCCGTATTCCGCATGAGCGTGTATGAAAATCTTCGGCTGGGAAACACTCTGGTCACTCCGGAACGCTGCTGCTCCCTTTTTGAGGAGCTGGGCTTTTCAGAATGGCTAAATTCCCTGCCTCAGGGTCTGGACACCCTGCTGGACGAGAGCGGAGGCAATATTTCAGGCGGCCAGCGCCAGATTCTGTCCGTGATGCGGGCCATACTGGCAGACAAGCCGATTCTGATTCTGGACGAGCCCTTTTCCGCCCTTGACCGAAGACATGGGGAAATCCTCTGCGCTTATCTGGAAAAACTCAAGGAGGAACGGCTCGTCCTGCTGATCTCTCACAGGCAGGAGCTGTATCGGAACGATTATAATGTGGCGGTGCTGGGCCAAAGCTGATAAAACACAAAAAAACTTCGAAGCCACGGCATAGGACCACAAGCTCCCTCACAGAAACATCACCACGGAGACCTCGAAAATACCGTTGCGGCAGCTGCACTCCATGCTGCCGTAATATTTGTCCACCGCATAGCGCACACTGCGCATACCGATCCCATGCCTTTTCTTTTCCGTCTTCTCCGTGGAAAGCTCTTTTACGTCCAAATTTCGGCGGCTGGTGTTCCTGATCCTCACGGACGCCATGTTTCCCGCCCGTTTCACCGTAAAATCAATCCTCCCGGGAACCTGGGCCCTTGCGCATCCCTCCAGGGCATTGTCCCAGAGGTTCCCCAGAATGGCGCACCAGTCCGCAAGCTCCCCTGCATCCAGTCCCTCGAACATGCTCTGCAGGTCTTCCAGCTCCTCGGTGACATGAATCCCCCGCTGCAGCGCCGCCCTCCTCTTCTCATGAATCAGATAGTCCAGCACGGGATGCCCGATCTTTTCCTCGCTGTCGGAGGATGCTACCACCGCCATCAGCTTGTCCGCATACTCCTCTGCCCGGGCCATGTCCCCCTCCTCCATATATTTTTTCAGCACGATGAGATGGTTCTTCATATCATGGTAAATCCGTTCCCTTTCCATCAGGTCGCAGAAATCCTTCTCGTACTTTGCCAGATACAGCTCGTTCTGAACCCCCATCTGACGGTACAGCGCCTCATACTTCCGATACAGCCCCAGCAGCACCACAATCACTGCCAGAAAAGGACTCGCCAGCAGAATCCACGCCCCGTACCTTATTCCGGCCTCCCTGCTCCCCTCCTCCAGCACTCTGCCGCACAAGATCAGGCAGATCTGCTCAAGCACCGGAATCAGGATCCAGATCCCCCGAAAGAACACAAAGGCATTCCTCAGCCGCTCCCTCCTGCAGAAAAGCGCCCCTGCCATGGTTCCCAGAAGCATCCCCGCCGCCAGCTGCAGGACGGTCCGCTGCCATGTCAGCCCGCTCTGGAATGTTCGGTAAGGCTCCATCCCGGGCCACAGTGCGGCTGCGGCTGTACACAGACCTATTTCCAGACAGCAGAGCGTTTCAAAATAAAGAAAAAACACCGCTGCGATCCTGTCTTTTGCACCCTCAAAGCAGAAAAGCCCGATCAGACTGCAGCCGGCAATGCAGAAGAGCAGCTGCCACCCATTGTACAAGACCTGACTGCGCTGCCATAGAACTGCCGCCGTCATCGCTCCCCAGCCCGCCGCCAACACGATCCTCTTCCACCTGACGGACACCCCTATGCCAAACAGCCCCTTCACGCACCAGAAGGCACCTGCCGTCTCCGCCGCAGCAATCAGCGCCTGCAGCCCCCATAAAACGATTCCCATCTTACCCCCGTTCCAGCATACCAGCACACCGGTGCATCAGGCCTGCGGAATCCAAAACTCACTTCCTGCCGAAATAGGCATGCATCCGCTCCCGCACCTCATCCACATACATCCTGCCTATGACGATGCTCTCCCCGTTCTGCATCACAAGCTCTCTGGCAGTGGCCTTCTGCACCTTCTCCATATTCACCAATATGCCCTTTTTGACCTGCACGAACTGCCTATGGTCCCCAAGCTCCTCCGCAATCTCCCGCATGGTCTTCCTGACAGCGATCCGCTCCGCCCCCACTGCGATGAGAGCGTATTTCTCCTCTTTATAGATATATAGAATCTCATCCACGGGAATCCTCTCGGTCCGGTTCATGGTCTGAATCGTATAAAGCTTCTCCCTGCCCTCCGCAAGAGCCTTCCTCAGCCTGCCCGCCAGCTTGTCCCACCTGCAGTCCATCTGGCTCTTCAGCAGATAGTCAAAGGCATATACCTGATACCCTTCCACGGCGTACCGGGAAAAGGAGGAAACGAACACCAGCAGCATCCCCTTGTCCCTAGAACGGATGCCTGCCGCCAGCTCCATGCCGTTCATCCCCGGCATTTCCACGTCCAGAAATGCCACGTCCACCTGCGTTCCTGCTGCGGCCTCCCTCAGAAATTCCTCCGGGGACAGATAGACCGATACCGACACCGCTGTCCCCCAGTCCGTTTCCGAAAGGATCCTGCGCCGAAGCAGCCCGGCAAATTCCTCGTTGTCCTCAACCACCGCCATAGAGATCATCCTGTCACTCCCGTCCGCCCCTGCGGGCATTGCTTCTCTGGTTTTCCCGCAAGCTCACAATCCGCTGTTCTCCCGGAACCGTCCCATGCTTTCCGCTCTGGCGGCAGCACCGAGCCAGCCGCTTAAAGTATTCAGATCCTTCTCGTTTCTGATTTTTATCTCTATCTCCTGCGGAATGCTGCCCAGTTCCCTGAGAAGCTGCAGAACATCCTCTGCTTTTCCTTCTGCCTTTCCCTCTTCCCTTCCGCAATGTCTCACATAGTCATCCTCTGCCTTCCGATCCCTTCTCAGCTTCAGATTCACCTCGTGCCGATAGCGCATGGCCCTGCTCAGGCTCATCTCTCTCAGCGCCTCTATCGCCTCCGTCATCCCTATGCTCTTCGTCCTGATCATCTCCAGATCCTCCTCCCTTCTGGCGTTGAACAGACGGACCCAGTCACCCACGGCCCCCGTCTCCTGCGGCTCCTTTCTCAGCTCCACGATATGGATCTCCCACAGATCCGACAGTTCCCTTCCTTCTCCGTTCCTCATGTGGTACACACTGTGGCATCCCGCCTCCTCTGTCAGGTCAAAATCCAAGATTGCGATGCTGACACACCTGCAGAGTTTGTCGTAGTCCTCCCCGGCCTTCAGGTTCTCCGCATACATTTTAGCCAGATAGAAAAACTGCCTCTTCTTCCAATGCATCAGCCGGCGCACCTGCATCTCCACATTTACCCTGGTGCCGTCCCCCAGCTCCATCAGCACGTCCAGCACTCCCTGCCGGTGCTTCCTATAGCGGGTCCACAAGCCGGTATCGACCAGCGCAGCGGAACGAATCGCCCCCGGCGGAATCCCCAGCAGATCGCTGAGGAACTGTTTCCTGACATTTTCATGGGAAAACAGCGCCTTGAAAGCATAATCACTTTTCAGCGAAATCAGGTTCATATTTCCTCCCCCATTGGCAGGAGAAAACGCCGGCACAGCCTTCGTGAAAATCTCCTGCTCCCCTATATAGATTGATGGAATGAAAAGCATAGATTTTCTCAGCGTGAGGCAAACGGTCCTGCACAGACCCTGCGCTCTTCTTGAACAGATGATCAGAAATCAGAATTGCGTTCAGAAAGAATTATGCTTTGATTTCAGTGTACCATATTTTCGACCGTTGTCAAGTCCAAATGCGCCGGATCCACAAGCTGCAGGGCGGATCGCAGCGCCCTGCACCCTATGGAAGACCCTCATGTATAACGCCTCATGAGTTCCCTTTCAACCGCTTTGAACAAAAGAAACAGGACGCACCGTCCCTGCGCTGCACAAGAACCGCCTCCCCGCCCGGCGGGCGGAAGGAGGCGGTTCTCCCCAAACAGGTTCTCCCCAAGCGTCAGCCGGGGGCTTCCGCATCCGTATAATACTGTGCCTGCGCCATCCAGAGCGTATGGTAGACACCGGCCTCATCGGCCAGGAGACTGGCATGGCTGCCTGTCTGCACGATTCCTCCTCCCTCGAAGACCGCTATCTTGTCACAGAAGCGGCAGGAGGCCAGACGGTGGCTTATGTAGATGGCCGTCTTGTCCCCGGCGATCTCGTTGAACCGGCTGTAGATCTCATACTCGGAAATAGGATCCAGCGCAGCAGTGGGCTCGTCAAGAATCAGGAAGGGGGCATCCTTGTACAAGGCTCTGGCAAGGGCGATCTTCTGGCCCTCCCCTCCGGAGACTTCGATTCCGCTGCCGTCGAAATCCTTTTTCAGGAAGCTGTCCAGTCCCTCCGGCATGGAGGCAAGGCGCTCCCCGAAGCCTGCCTCCTTCAGACAGCGGACGGCCCTCTCCCTGTCATAGTCCGGGCCTGCGGCCACGTTTTCCCCCAGCCGCAGGGCAAAGATCCGAAAATCCTGAAAGACAACAGAGAAAATGCTCATGTATTCATCATAATCGTACTTTTTGATGTTGACACCGTTCAAGAGGATCTCCCCCTCCGTAGGGTCGTAGAGGCGGCACATCAGCTTGATGAAGGTGGTCTTGCCGCTGCCGTTTCGGCCCACCACCGCCAGCTTCTCCCCTACCCTGAACTTCAGGTTCACATGGCGCAGGGCATATGCTTCAGTATTGGGATAGCGGAAGGACACATCCCTGAACTCCACATAGTATTCGTTGTCATCCCTCTTCTCCACGGTCAGGGAACCCTGATACATGGGATTCGGAATATCGAAATAGGAAAAGTACCGCTTCAGATAATGATTGTTGATCAGCAGACTCTGAACGGTGGTCGTCAGCCTGCAGGCGGCTCCCAGAAGCAGCATGACGCAGGAGACATACCGGGCCACGGAGCCCACCGTGATTCCGCCCAAAAGGGCTGCATAGACCAGGGCGAAATAGACCCCCAGCCGCAGGACATGGTTCAGAAAAACGTCCGCCGCCTGCAGCACTGCGATTTTTCCCGCCAGGGCAATGGACTTGGCATTATATTCATCGTCAATCTGCTTATTCATCTGCACCAGCCCATCCGCCATATCGTAAATGCGGATATCCTTGCCGCTGCTGTAATGATCGACATAGCTGTTATATTTATCGTACAGAAGGTTCAGAAACGCAGAAGAGTCATAAAAGTGCGACTCCAGAACCGCCTCCTTCTTCGCAGTGACGCTCCTGCACAGCACCACCAGCAGTACGCCCCCTGCAAATGCAAGCTTCATCAGAAGGGGAACGCTCTCCAGAAAGAAGAAGGACAGCGTCAGGGACATGGAAAGCAGGATCCTTGTGAGGCTGGAGATCAGTTCCTCCGTGTTGTAGGTCAGATTCCATATATTGTATCCCGTCTGGCTTTCCTTGTCGATCCTGACACGCAGCGTCGCAACCTCCGGATCCTCCACGGAGGCATAGGACATCTCCATGGCCTTCTGTGAATAGGACCATTTCTGGTTTCGGTACATCTGGATATGGGTTGCGGAATACCCGGAATTCAGGCGGGCCTTCACCAGCTCCAGCAGAAACACCATGCCCACCGCACAGGACGCATAAGCCGCCAGCTTCCAGACCGGCCGTCCTTCATACAGCCCGTCCACCAGAAGCGCCGAAAAATAGATGGGCACATAGGGCTGCAGGTTCCTCAGAATATTGATAAAGATCAGCTGCAGCATATAGGACCGGCTGAGGGAGAAAAGATACCGGATGCCCCTTTTATAGATTCTTATATGTTCTTTCAGTTTCATAATCGGATCACCGCCCTTTCTCATTCTGATACCAACAGCTCTGTTTTTCATAGAGTCCGGCATATTCGCCTCCCATGGCCACCAGCTCCCTATGGGTTCCCTCCTCCGTGACATGCCCCTCCTTCAGATAGAGAATACGGTCGCAGAACTGAGTGGAGGCCAGCCTATGGGAGACGAACAGCGAGGTCTTCCCCTTGGTCAGGGACTGATACTCCTGATAGATCATGCTCTCGGCAATGGGATCAAGGGCAGCGGTTGGCTCGTCCAATACGAGAATGGGGGCATCCTTGTAAAGGGCCCTGGCCAGCATCAGCTTCTGCAGCTCTCCCCCGGAAAGATCGATGCCGTCCTCATGGAGCTGCTTGTCCAGCTTGGCATGGATGCCGTCCGGCAGGGACTTTACCTTTTCCTCCAGCCCTGCAAGCCGCAGGCACTCCCAGATCCTGTCCTCTTCCCCCTGCCCTGCCACCTGTCCGGAAATCGTCTCCGTTAGGGTGAAAAAGCCTCCCTGCACATCCTGAAACACAGTTGAAAAGAGCCTATAATAGTCCTTCCGATAAAAGGCAGAGCTTGGACAGCCGTTTATTCTGATCTCCCCCTCCGTCGGAGCATAAAGGCCGCACAGCAGCTTGACCAGAGTGGTCTTGCCCGCCCCGTTCAGGCCCACCAGAGCAATCTTCTCGCCCGACCTTATGGTGAGGTTCAGATCGGACAGCGTGTCCTGCTCAGCTCCTTCGTAGCGAAAGGAGACATGCCGGAACGTGATCTCCGGGGCAGAGCCCATATGTTCTTCTGCACGGGCGCTGCCGTCCCCGTCCTGTTCGGGCAGGTCCAGATACTTGCGGAATTCGCTGACCTCCAGACTGGTGTCCCGGATGCCGTTCCACTCGTTCATGATATTGCCCACAAAGGTGGCGAACATGGAAATTGCCGAGAAATATAGAAGGAAGCGGTCCACCGTGATGCTGCCCTCCAGAGCCATCTTGATCAGCAGGCCATAAGCGGCGCCGTCCCGGAGCAGTATTACAAAAAGATCTGCAATCTGATAGAGAAAGCTCTTATGGATCCTTTTTTTCTCCCAGAAAAAGAGTCCGGCGGACAGATCCGCAAACAGCTGCCGGAACCACCCTGCCAGCCCATAGACCCGAATGTCCTTGGCGGCGGCAAAATCGTCCGTCTCCCCCTGCACATACCACAGCTTGCGCTCCAGATCGGTCCATTCCTCCCGATGGGCGTAGTTCCAGTTGCGGTAGGCTCTGGCGCAGTACCAGTTCACGGCGGGAGCAACGGTCAGCAGGGGCACCAGCAGGGGGCTGACGAAGGTGATCACCGTACCGAACAGCAGATAATTCAGAAGATTCTCCACCAGCTTCAGGCTCCGCCTTGGCACGTCCGATATGGGCTGTACGCCGTTCCACATCTCGGTGGCCCGGGAAGCCCTGTGGCCCAGATCCCGGATCTCCTTTTTTTCATAGCGCTGGAAAAACATGGTCAGGGATTTTCGTTTTATCTCAAGGCCTTTCACGGAACGGTATCTGGACAGATAGGCTTCTGACATGTTGCCAGCAACGGTTATCAGCGCATTTGCCAGAAACATCATCAGAATCAGTATGCCCACCCGGAGGGCGACATGAGAAAAGGATACCCCGGCGGTAAGCTCCGCCACGGTCAGAGAGGGCAGGTAGATGTCCATGTAAGACACTGCCACCTGCAGCGGCACTGCCAGCACCATCAGCAGGAATGCGGCAGGCTCCTGCCTGAGCAGCTCCCGGAAGCTCCAGACAGCGTTGCTGAAAGCAGAACGATAGGGCTTGTTTTTTTCTTTTTTCTTACTCATAGTATCAGCTCCTTCGGAAATCTTTTCTTCATTTTATCTCCAGACACCGAAAAAAGCCGTTTGGGACACCAATTGTCTCCTATAGGGCACGAACTGTTTTTCACGCAAGGGCAGGCACAAGGAACTCCGAGGTGAAGGCCCCCTCCTCACTGTTATACTTGCACCATCCCCCGTGCTCCTCCAGAATCGCCTCTGCCCGGCTCAGTCCGAAGCCGTGGAGCCCCTGCTTGGAGGAGACGAACAGCCCTCCCCTTTTGGAGAGCTTCCCGCCGGCGGCGTTCAGCATGGAGAAATACAGCATCTTCCCCTTCATGCCCATGAAGATCCGGAGAAAGCGTTCCCCCGGGGCCGTCCTGCAGGCCTCGATGGCATTGTCCAGCAGATTGCCCACGATGATGCTCAGCTCCAGATCCGAGAGCAGAAGTCCCTCCGGCACGTTGGCCCTGATGGTGACAAGAATGCCTGCGGCCCTGGCCTGCGCCACCTTGGCCGACAGAATCGCATCCAGAGCAATGTTCCCGGTCTTCAGCAGTGTGTCCACGTCCATGAGCTGCCTGTCAAGCTGCTCCAGATAGGCAAGGGCACGCTGGGTCTGGCCGCTCTCCAGCTGTCCCTTCAGCGTCTGCAGGTGATGGTGGAAATCATGCTTATAGCCCCGCATTTCCTGATAGATGCCCTGTACCTCCCCCAGATGCTGTCTGGACTGCTCTGTCTGATATTCCACAAGCTTTAGATATGTTTTCTTTCTCATTGCTTTGTCTTCCTCTGTTTTGGCTCCGCCTCGGCCGCCCCGTTTCCGCTTTGCCAAAGCCTGCTTTCCCATCAGTTCTCTTGGATGAACGCTCTGTTGACCTGATCATATCTGCCCCTTGCCAGCGGCAGCTCCCCTCCGCCTTCCAGGGTCACACAAGCCCGTGAAATTCGTATAATATATCTCAGATTCACCAGATAGGAACGATGGATGCGAAAAAAGCCGCTCTTGAGCCTTTCCTCAAAAGCGGAAATATTTTCCTTGATCTTATATTCACGATCCCTTGTGTGGATGGAAATATAGTGCCGGAAGGATTCTACATATAATATGTCTGTCTCATACAGCTTCACGGTCTCCCCCTCGCAGACAATGATCAGCGAAGGTGGCCTGGCCGCAAGCCGCTCCCCGGCCTTGTCCAGCACATTCATCAGCTTGTCCTCGGGCACCGGCTTGGTCAGATAGTGCAGTGCGTCCACCTCATAGCCCTCACAGACAAACTCAAAATGAGAAGTGATGAAGATGACCTCCGCCCGGAGATTGTCCCGACGGATGCGGCGGGCCAGGCTGATCCCCGACATCCCGTCCATCTCCACGTCCAGCAGAAGAATATCCCATCGCTTGTCCTCCTCATAGGCGAAAAGAAATGCCTCCGCCGAAGGAAAGACATATACCTGACAGGGAAATCCGCACCTGCGGCCCCACTTCTCCGTCAGAGACCGCAGGGAATTCAGCTGTTCTGCGTCATCATCGCATATGGCCACACGGCAGGGCATATAGGTCACCGCCTTTCAGGGATTCCGATTCTCTCATAAAATCATGAACACATTGTTTGCCCTACCTATCATACCACACTTTTTCCGCCGCTACAATGGCGTTTTCAGGAAGATAAATGTTCAATCGCAAGCTGCAAGCGAGAGCTTTAACTGAGTGCGGATGTACAGAACCACCGCCTCCAGCGCTCTTTTCGATGGCCTTGAGCCATTGAGGATAAAATCGGCCTGCCATTTGCTGGGCTCCACATACTCGTCATGGCGGTACCGAACCAGATCCAGATATACGTCCGCAATTTCGTCAAAGGACAGTCCCCAGCCCATGTTCCGCCGCAGCCTCCGGACGATCCGCTCGTCCGGACGGCATTCCACGTACAGCCTCAGATCGAGCCTCTCACAGATATCCCTTTCCCACAGGGTAAGCAGCCCCTCCAGAATAATCACCTGATATTTTCCGCATCGGGCCGCCTGTGCCAGATCTCCCTTCAGCCTCTCCAGGGCCACGGTGTCCGGATGATTATCGTCACGGTAGCTTTTCCCCGTGACGGGAGCCTCCGCCACGGGGCGTTCCTCAGGTGCCTTGAAATAGGCGTCCATATGCAGCATGCACACCCTCAGTCCCTCCAGAGCCTCCCTCAGCTCTTCCGCAAACGTGGACTTTCCGCTGGCGCTGCCGCCTGCGATACCTACAATGACCGTTTTTGCCATCTTGTCTTTTCCCTCCATCCGTCTTTCTGTCCTGCCGTCCCTTGCCTTTCTGTCCTGCTCTTCCGTGCCTTGCCGTCCCTTGCCCGGCCGGCCTTGGAATACAAGCCCTATCCCTGAAATGCCACACACGCAAAAAAGGAAAACGGGTCCAGGGCCAAACTGCTGCAATGAACCTATAAATGCCTTATGGTGCGCTCTGCCAGATCCTTCACGGCAGCCATGTCCATTCCGAAAATCGTAGTCTGCAGGGTTCCATGAACCGGCTGTGTCCATTCCTCCGGAATAGACTGAATACCGCCCCTCATGCCCAGAACCGATCCCACCGTGGCACCGTTGCAGTCCGTGTCGAAGCCTGTCTGTACCGCAAGACAGATACTCTTTCCAAAGTCGCCCCCGCCATACAGCAGGGAGGCGGTGACGATCATGGCATTGGAGACGGTATGGCACCAGCCATAGAGCGTATACTCGTCCCACTCCTCATGGATCCGATGAAAGCATTCCTTTTCACCGACTCCCCCCTCGTACCATTCCAGAACTCTCTCCAGATGCTCGTACAGACGGCAGGTGGCAGGAATCTGGGCCATGCCGCCCCGGATGATCTCATGGACATCTTCCTTCACGGCAGCCACCGCCAGCATAGCCGCAACGAACATCTCCCCGTAAATGCCGTTCTTCACATGAGATATGGAAGCGTCCCTCCATGCCAGCTCCGCAGCGGCCTCCGGATTCCCCGGATTGATGTACCCGAAATAATCGCCCCTGATCTGGGCCCCTATCAGCTCCCTGAAGGGATTCTGATAGACGGCGCTGTCCGGCGGCTGGAGCCCCATGGAAAAATTACGGTAGGCCACGGCCTCCGCCGTGAAGTAGGAGGTCATTGGCTGCAGGCGCAGCCATTCCTGCGACACGTCATAGGGTGTGAAATCCCTGCCGTATTTCTCAATAAGCTTCTGAGCCATCACCACATAGTTCATATCGTCATCAAAGGGCATAAAGGAAATCTGATCCGCAAACCAGTTCTCCTTCCTTCCCTTGAAAAAGCCGTAATTCTCCCTCATATAAGCGGTCACGTCCGTGGATCTGATATAACGGTGCATGGGATAATTGTCCGACTGCTCCAGCAGAGGGATCAGCTCGTCGGTGCGCATCCCCTCCACTGTCTTCCCCAGCAGGCACCCGCAGATCCTGCCCATCCATGCGCCATGAATCCGCTCCTCCGGCGAGACGCCTTTTCCGGCAGCCCCGTCCATTCCGTTTTCATAAGACACCTTCAGCGCCTCTCCACTCCCAAGCCCCATTTCCCGGGGCCGCAGTCTCCTGATTCCCTCCAGATCCGAGGGCTCCTCGTAAGCATAATTTTCCCTTATAGGCGCATTCAGCACAATGTCTGAAAGCACCTCCGCCATGGCCACCTTATGCTCATCCAGAGGCATCTGCTCCACCGCCCGAAAAAGGGCCTGATACCCCTCTATGTCCTTCCCCTCTGCCACAGACTGCTGATATTCATCCAACAGATGGACCACATACAATGCGTCCATCCTCATCCTTGCATAATCTGCTTTCAGCTTCATCCCATTTACTCCTCCCGGTCCTAAACAAAAGTCCCTGAGCATTCCTTTCCCATCAACAAAGTCCATTATCTTGCAGCAAATCAATAAGATACCAGTCTTGCAATGCGGCAAGCTGACAAGGCACCAATCCTATAACGCAGCAAGCTGTAAAATACTGGCCCCGGCTCCACATAGTCCGCTGCGCAGCAAACTATAGGGTAATGTGTCTAGACGTCACGGATGATACAAAGAAATGTCCTGCGTTATAACGTAACACAATTGCTTTCTTACTGTACACGGCATGGTACGATTAGATAAGTAAAATAATTTAGGATAAATATTGCGACAATTCAGTTCTTATGAAGATTCCTTTATAACTTTTAAAATTCTGTATTTTTAACTTGCTAATTGCCATTTACTCGCCATCCTATATGTATAACTCAGACTATGTAGACAACGTAATTATACAATAAAGTTGTATTTTAGTCCAGTACAGATTATCAAATTCCTCTGCCTTTTATAACAATATCGAAAAAATTACCCC
>CANOFQ010000022.1 GCA_947565325.1 uncultured bacterium | reverse complement strand
GATTGATGCCGCTGCCGGACAGGTATCTGCGGCCAGCAATCAGGTGTCCATGGGGTTTTATTGTCATCGCAACAGAAGAAACCTACTCATGGAATGCTTTCGGCGCTGAAATGTGCATTGTTCACTTGCAAAGACTGAATGATAATCAGATGATTAACGACAAAGATAATGTTTTCTATCATAAAATTGATTTTGCTAATGTCGGAATTGTCGGTCATTCTCAGGGTGGTGTTGGTGTAATCAATGCAATAACAAATACGATGCATAAGGATACATACAAAACCGCTGTTGCATTGTCTCCAACAAATAAGGAACTGGCACAAGCTCTGGAGTGGCCTTATAATGCTAGGCTGATAAATGTTCCCATTATGCTTATATCCGGTGAAGGTGGAGGAGACGACTGGGTAGTGACAGGTGAAGCACTGACGGCAATTTATGACGATATATCTGCTGATAAAGTGATGTTGAGACGCAAAAATACCGACCACGGAAAAACACAGTATTCAGAGGACGGTTATGTTATGGCATGGTTTATGTGGCAGCTTCAAGGCGATGAAGAAGCGGCAAAAGCCTTTATTGGGGATAGTCCAGAAATTATGAATAATGAGCTATATCAAGACCAGAGAAGTGATTTCCATGAATAAAGAGAAAGACTGTGATTTTATGGAATGGATAATCTGCCCCATCTGCGGCAGAAAAACCCATAATAAAATACAAGAAAATACCGTATTGATAAGCTATCCTCTGGGTAGTGTAAAAAAGTTTGATTAATTTTTTGCGTATTTGGGGTCATTAGGTTCTAATTTTCTGTCACATCAAGGCTCTTTCAAAAATGGTGTGGCGGTGTAGTAAGTGCCTTCCTTTTCTAAGAAATCGTTGATTTTGGTCTTGAAAAAATTTTGTCCGTCCGGCCAAGCAGAACTGTCATTTCTACGACAAAACCTCCATGACCTTATCATACTTCTCTTGATAATATTCCGCACTGGCTGCAGACAGCTTCCGAAAGCTTCTTGCCAGTTTGCTTTTTACAAACTCCCTGCCCTCTTCTATCCCCATTCCCTTCTCCACATACGCCAGATACAACAATCCGGGAACATTGTCAAAATGAGAGATAGCATCCGCATCTGCCATGCATAACTCTTCTATGCTGTCCCGCTCAAGCCTGACGCTCCCTCTGTGCTTCCTTATGCATGCCTGCACCAGAGCGATCTTCTCGTCCTCATAGCCATATTCCCTCAAAATGTCACCGGCCATTTCCGCCCCATGGACATGGTGCTGTTCGTACAGGCTGTCATCCGTGACGGAAGCAATGTCATGCAGCCATGCCGCAATCATTACGATTTCCTTGTCCGCACCGTGTTTCTCCGCAAGGATTTCTGCATTCTCCACCACTGCTGCGATATGGTCATAGCATCCCATCCCAAATTTGTTTGTCTCTTTCAGGCATCTGCCATATACTTCCCTCTGCAATCCTTCTAAGATATCTTCCCGCATATTCTTCCTCGTCTGTCATGTCCTTTCTGAGAGGAACCTCAAAGCTCTGACCCGCTCTTCAGAACCTCAAAATCCTGACCCACTCTTCAGAGCCTCTAAACTCCGACCCGTCCTTCAGATTCCCTGCGCATGCTCTGTACTGTTCGCTTTTACGACCATGCGCCGTCCATCGTCGATCCGCCATTCATGGATGCCCGTATCACCTGTTGCGAACCGGATATCGCTGTCAATGGGAAGACGGAGAAAAGCCCTATAGAGCTGGTTTGCCATCCCACCATGGGTGACCACCGCCACTGTGGCATCAGGAGCGGTCTCAGATACGATCTTTGACAGCATATAGTCTGCGCGGCAGCGGAACTCAAGCACGGATTCCTGCTCATATACAGAAGCATGAACGGGAAGGTTCTTAACCATGGGATATTTCTCACTGGCCACGGACCGCTCCAGTCCGGCGATCAAACCGTTATTGAACTCCATCAGTTTTTCCTCGGGAGTCAGCGGTATGCCGGTCTCCTCCGACAGATACCCGGCTGTCTGATACGCCCGCTTCAGCGTACTGCAGTAAATGGCAGTGACGTCATAATTCTCTTTCACGTAACGGGCCATGGCGGCTGCCTGTCTGTGGCCTCGCACCGTCAGTTCAAAGTCAGCTCTTCCTTCATGGACATTCAGCAGATCAGCCTCGGATTCGCCGTGACGAATCACCAAAATACGCATTTTCCTATCTCCTCCGCTCAAAAAGTATACATAAAAATCTTGACCGTTACACTTTACAAGGTTATAACATAATTATAACATAAGAGAGTCTTTCAGAGAAACCTGCACATCTACACATAGATTTTACAAACCATAGAACGATAAACGGTATATGCGCCAAAGCGCACAGAGAGGCATGAAAATGAACAGCTTTGACTTATTATGGTGCGGCGAGTACTCTCAGGACTGGGAGAACGAGCCCCATGAGCACAGTTTTTTTCAGATGATTCTGGTGACGGGAGGCAGCGCCCGGGCCAAGGCGGACGGACAGGAATGGGAGCTGTCCCCCGGAAAGCTTCTGCTGATCCGGCCCCGTTGCCTCCACGGCATCCGCCGGGGAAACGCCTTTCATGTATATGACGCAAAATTCGAGGTCCATGACCCTGCTCTTCTGGCGGCGCTCCAGCAGCTGCCCCAGCTGACAGAGGCAGAAGATTTTCAGAAGATGAAGCTGTACTTCCAATGGATGATGCAGGAGGGCGAAGCCAGACAGCCCTTCTGTCACCAGATCGTCTCCTCCTATTTCTGGATGATTCTGGTACAGCTCCTTCGCCCGGGATGCCCCTCCCCGGAAATGGCCGCAGCCGCCCAGACAGAACAGCCCCGGACATACAAGGGCATCCACATCCAGAAGGTGGAGCGCTTCATCCGGGAAAACTACGTGCGCCAGATCACTCTGGAGGATCTGACGGCTCTGGCAGGCTGCAGCAAGACCACCTTGATTCAGGTCTTCAAGGAGACCTTCGGCTGCACGCCCTTCGGCTACATCATACAGATCCGGCTGCAGAAGGCGAAGGAGCTATTGGCTGGCACCGATGCCAGCGTCTCCCAGATCTCGGATCTCATAGGCTTCCAGAGCGTCCATTATTTCAGTCGGTTCTTCAAGGAAAAGGAGGGGTACTCCCCTCTTGAGTTCCGGGCGAAGTACGCAGGGAACCGTTTCCTTGCCTTTTGATTTTTTACATCCTTTTGCCCGATACCGCCCTGACCTATGCCGTCCGGTATGCCCTTTCCCCATGTCTCAGACCCGCTGTGCGCCGCTATGGCCTCCTCGATCCGGCACCTCGCCTCCGCTGTGCGCCGCTATGGCCTCCTCGATCCGCCGCTTCACTTCCGCTGCGATCTCGTTGGTCCTCATGTCGGCGTACTCCTCATAGTACATGGGCTTCAGATAATACAGCTTCACCGTCACGGGTGCAATGGATTTCTCGTCAAAGGGCCGGAAGGAGTCGATGAGGGCGCAGGGCACGATGGGACATTTGGCCCTCTGGGCGCTCTTGAAGGTGCCGCCCTTGAAGGGCAGCAGACGGTTCCCCTCCCTGCTTCTGGTCCCTTCCGCAAAAATCAGGAAATTCCGCCCCTTCTTCACCTCCTCCGCCATCTGGTTGATCACCTGCAGGCTCTGCTTCACGTCCTCCCTGTCGATGACGATGGAATGAAGGGCCTCCACCACCTGCTTGAGCAGAATCACCTTGCTGGCCTCCTTCTTGATCACGAAGGAGAACGGTACGGGGCAGGACTCCAGAAACACCAGCACGTCAAAGAGCCCCTGATGGTTGGGGAAAAAAATGAAGCCGTTCTCCTCGGGTATGTTCTCCATTCCATGGGCCTCTATGGTGACCCGCCCGGCCCGGTTGGCCGCCTTTGTCACCTTTTTCACGCAGGCATAGGACTCCTCCAGACTGATGTCCTTCCTTTTTCCGCATCTCCAGATACAGAACAGATAGTAGGGCGCTTTCAAAAAAAGTCTCAGCACCATCATGGCAATTCGGCGCATATCATCCCCTCTCCTTCCTTTCCCATACAGTGCCGCACGCAGCCCGGCCCCTTCAGACACAGCATCTCCGGCAATCCAGATCCCCGGCACAGCAAGGCCGACTACTTCACCTTCTGGCAAAAAGCAACAGGGCAAGCTATCCGGAAGCCTCTGACCATAATAGGGCAGGCTGCCCGGATCCCCATGGCAGCCTGCCCGCTCCTGCACAAAATTCTCACACAAACAGCGTGCATCCCTGCAGCTTGAATTCCTCAATCTTCCGGTAGATGTCCTCCGCCGTCACGTCCAGCTTCCTGGCAAGGCAGTCGATACAGAGGAATTCCCTGCTGCCCCGGTTGACGAACTTTTTGTGTGCTCCGATCTCGTTGTAGCTGAGCTGTCTGCCGCATTCCATGCAGGCGCTCATTATAGGTCCACCACCTTTGCCCGCAGCAGGGCGCAGTCATAGGGCTTCAGCCCCCAAGTGAGAGTGGAGTTCTTCACCTTGGAGGTCTCCCCCGTCCACAGCTCCCTCACCTCCAGCGTCTTGCCGGTGCTGAAGGGAAGGCCCACCTCGTCCAGATTCAGCCTGGCATAGGCGTCCTTGTCGCCCATGTTGAAAAAGCCGATGGCCAGATCTCCGTTCTCCAGCTGTCTGGAGTACAGCAGAAGGTCCTCTCCCGACCATGTCCCCACCAGCTTCACCGGCTGACGGCAGGCCCTGTCCTGATTGATCCGAATGACCTCCTCGTTGGTCAAAATGTCCAGAGCGGCCTGACTCATGTTCCTCACGTCGCAGCCGATCATCAGAGGAGAGCCCATGAAGGCCCAGATGGAGAAATGGGTCTTGTACTGGACGTCGCTGCAGCCCTTCAGGCCCACGTTTCCCTTGCCGTACATACCCACGATCAGCATGTCCATGTCGTTGAAGCACCCTACCCCGTTATAGGGATGAAGCTTTTCCTGCTGCCTGGTCAGATCCTTCACGGATTCCCAGGTGTCGAAAATGTCCCCCGTGGAACGCCACATGGAGGCTCCGGTGGTCTTGATCCACTCATGGGTCTCGTCCGCTCCCCAGGAGCAGGCGCTGAAGAGAATGTCCCTGCCGCAGTTCTCCAGGGCCAGTCCCATACGGCGGTACAGATACTTTCCGGGAATGATAGGGCTGTGGTAGCAATAGTCATATTTCAGGAAATCCACTCCCCACTCCGCAAAGGTCTCCGCATCCAAGAACTCATGCTCGAAGCTCCCCGGATATCCGGCGCAGGTCAGGTTACCGGCACAGGAATACATACCGAACTTCAGCCCCTTGGAATGTACATAGTCCGCCACTGCCTTCATTCCGTTGGGGAACTTCTCAGGATCCGCCACCAAGCGCTGACTGCCGTCCCTCTCCCGCAGGGACCAGCAATCGTCGATCACCAGATACTCATACCCCTTCTGGGGCAGTCCCTTTGCCACCATGGCGTCCGCAGTCTCGAAAATGAGCTGCTCGTTGATGTTTGCCCCAAAGGTGTTCCATGAATTCCATCCCATGGGGGGTGTCAGTTTAACCATCTTTTTTCCTCCTATTCTTTCTACATTTTTCATGCCGCCAGCTTATCGCTACCCGAATTTCCCTGCCTATGATCCGCTTCGGCATCAAAAATCTTCCTCTTCAAACCCGTTCCCTGCCTCATTCTGCCCCGACAGCAGGAATGCCGGCACACTCTCTTATGCAAAACAAGCTATCTGCATCCCTTTACCTGTGCCTCCAGGTGGTTCTGGAAAACAATATCAATATGGGGAAAATCTCCAGCCTCCCCGCCAGCATATCCATGATCAGCACCAGCTTGGAAAAGGTGCCGTACACGGCAAAATTGCAGGTGGGGCCCACCAGCTCAAAACCGGGACCGATGTTGTTGAAGCAGGCCAGCACCGCTGAGAGATTGGTGGTAATGGAAAGGCCGTCCACGGAGATCAGCAGAAAGCTCACCAGCACCGCCGTCACATAGGCCGCAAGGTAGGCATTGGTATTCTGGAGCACCTTCTCGTCCACCGGATGGCCGTTCATCCGCACCGCCTGCACCTTCTGGGGATGGACGATCTTGCGCACGCTCCTGCGCAGGCTCTTCAGCGCCAGCAGCAGCCTGCTGCATTTGAAGCCGCCTCCCGTGCTGCCTGCGCTTGCCCCCACGATCATCAGACACAGCAGAATGGCCTTGGAAAATCCCGGCCAGAGCTCATAGTCCGTGGTGGCATAGCCCGTGGTGGTAATGATACTGGCCACCTGAAAGAAGGCATGCCGGACCGTCTCTCCCAGCGTGGCGTAAAAGCTCCCCAGATTCAGCACGATCAATACCACACTGCCCAGAATCAGGCCCAAGTAGAGCCGCAGCTCCTCGTCCCGGAACACATTCTTGAACTCCTTGAGCAGCAACAGGTAAAAGCAGGAAAAATTCACCCCGCACAGTATCATGAACACGGTACAGACATTCTGGACATAGGGGCTGAAGCTGGCTATACTGTCGTTGCGGACCCCGAAGCCCCCCGTGCCCACCGTGCCGAAGGCAGTGCAGACCGCCTCGAACAGGTTCATGTCCCCGAACATAAGGAAAATCACATCCAGCACCGTGATCAGTATATACAGAAGATAGAGAATCCTCGCTGTCTTCTTCATCTTGGGCACCAGCTTGCCCACATTGGGCCCCGGGCTCTCCGCCCGGAGCAGGTGCATGGTAAAGCCATTCTCCCTGCCCCCCATGGAAGAGATTGCCAGCAGGAACACCAGCACCCCCATGCCCCCCAGCCAGTGGCTGAAGCTTCTCCAGTAGAGAATGCCCTTGGGCAGTCCCTCCACCGCAGGCAGAATGGATGCACCTGTTGTAGTAAATCCGGACACGATCTCAAAAAAGGCATCCACGAAATTCGGGATGACCCCTGAAATATAAAATGGCAGACACCCCAGCAGGCTCATGAAGAACCAGCTCAAGCCCACGCAGGCCATTCCCTCCTTGGCATAGAACCTGTTCTTCGACCCTCTGCACAGGAACATCAGCGCTCCGGAAACCGCTGCGATGATCCCCAGACTCCACATAAAGGCCCTGACTGCCACGAATTCCTTCTCCCAAAGGCTGATCAGCATTGCGGGCACCATGAACACGGCCTCCACCATCAGGATCCTGCCGATAAATCTTCCCATCATCTTATAGTTCATACCAAGCCTCGCATCACTCAAAAATATCGTTCAGCTGATAGATGCCCTTTTCCCGGCTGGTCACCACGTACACGGTCTGGCCGCTGTGAAAAGAGGAATCACCGCCCGGGATCTCCATTCTTGCCCCCTCTGCGATGCCCACCACCAGCACACCCTTTTTCAGCTTCAGATCCTTCAGGGGCACCCCGCAGTTTCTGGTGGTGTCGTCCGCCAGAAATTCCATGGCCTCCGCCTGCCCGTCCGCAATGGCATGCACCGTCAGGGCGGCGCCGGTCTGGTTCTTCATGGCCCGCACATACTGCACGATGGTATTACAGCACAGTTCCTTGGGACTCACCACGCTTCCCAGCGACAGATTTCCCAGAATATTGGCATTGTCGATATGTCCCAGCTTGGTGATCACCTGAGACACGCCGTTGCTCTTTCCGTATAGGGACAGAATCATGTTCAGCTCGTCCAGACCCGTCAGGGTGGCCATGACATCGCAGCCGGAAATCCCCTCCTGATCCAGAAGGAACTGGTTGCTGGCGTCTCCCTGGATGATGCTGGCGGAAGGCAGCATGGCCGCCAGCTGGACGCATCTCTCCGGGTTCTTCTCGATGATCTGTACGCCGATGCCGCTGTTCTCCAGAAGCTTGGCCAGATAATAGCTGACCCTTCCCCCGCCGCAGAGCATCACCCGCTTCACCTTATGGCTGATGATCCCCAGATTCTTCAGCAGCACGGTCAGCACATTGGTGGAGGCGGTCACGAAGATCCGGTCCCCCTCCCTTAACACGAACACGCCGCCCGGCGCCACCGCCTTGCCCTCCCGCAGCACGGCGCACACCAGAATCCTGCACTTCACGATCTTGTACATGTCGTTGAGGGCCACGTTACAGAGCTTGCTCTTGGCATCGATCCTAAGCTCCACGATCTCCACCCGTCCCTTGGTGAAGGTATCCCTCTTAAGAAAGCCCGGATACTTCAGAAGCCTCTCTATCTCGATGGCCGCCTGTCGCTCCGGGTTCACCACCATGGAAAGGGCGAACATGTTCCTCATGGCATAGGCCTGATCCGTATATTCCGGATTGCACACTCTCGCTATGGTATGGATGTTTTCGTTCAGGCCGTGGGCAGTCATGCAGCACAGCAGGTTCACCTCGTCGGCCCCTGCCATGGCGATCAGCAGATCCGCCTCCTTCACCCCCGCCTGAATCAGCACGTCCATGGAAGCGCAGTTCCCGTGAACAACCATCACGTCATACCGCTCCTCGCTGGACTCCAGCACCTCCGAATTGGAGTCGATCAATGTCAGATCTTCACCCTCGGCAGACAGCTTCCGGGTCAGTGCCGCCCCCATCTTTCCGTCGCCGGCAATTATGATTTTCACTAACGTCAGGCCTCTCTTCTATAAATTTTCCTCTATAAATTTTATTCCGCCCTCGTATTGCTGGCTTCAATATCGCTCTTACTGAATGATCCGCCGCACCGCCAGAATGGTCTTGTACTGGGCGTTGTTCACCTTGATGCCCCCTCTGGGATAAGGTGCGCTGCTGCTGGCATGGACGATCAGGCCGCCCCCGATGTACATCCCCACATGCCCCTCATAGCAGATCAGATCCCCGGGCTGGGCCTCCTCATAGGAGACTCCCGTCCCGGCGCTCCTCTGCTGGAAGGAGGTTCTGGGAAGCGAATACCCGAAAATGCTGTACACCCTGTAGGTAAAGCCGGAGCAGTCCGTTCCCGAGGTCAGGCTGGTTCCCCCGTACACATAAGGGTTCCCGATATACTGACATGCATAGTTGGCGATCTTCTTGCCCAGATCGCTCCCTACGGCGCCGTTGATGGTGGACGTGTAATTCGTGTCGGTATAAGTCACGTTTGCGGCATTCTGTGCTGCGTTCTGGGCCGCCTGCAGCTGCTTCAGCCTCTGCTGGTCCTGCTGCAGCAGTTTTTTCGCCACCGCCGCCTCCTGCCTCGCCTTTGCTATCTCAGCCTCGAAATTGGCGGATTCCTGCCTCTTTCTGTCAAGCATGCCGTTCAGGTAGCTCTTCTGGTTCTCCAGCTCCTGCCTGTCCTCCTCCAGAGCCTGCTGGTCTGCCTTCAGCTGCTCCCTGTCCGCCTCAAGAGCCTGCTTGTCCGTCTCCAGAGACGCCTTCTCCTCCTCCAGCCTGTCCCAGAGAAGCCTTGCATAATCCTTCAGCTGAATATACGCCAGAAGCATACTCCGCTCATACTCATAGATCTTCTCCACCTGGTCCGCCCGGTTCAGAATATCCGACAGCCCTTTTCCGCCCAGAATGGCCTCCAGAACGGAAGTGTCGCCCCTCTCGTAAATCAGTCTGGTACACATGGCGATGTCCTGCCGCTGGGCCTCCTCTCTGGCCGTGGCCGCCTCGTACTCCGCCTGCGTCTCCTCGATCTGGCGCTCCTTGTGCTCTATCTCCTCCGACTTCCCCAGGATCTCGTCCTCCTTGACAGAGATTTCGCCTTCCTTAGCAGCAATCTCGTCCTCCTTCATGCCGATGCTGGCCATGGTGTTGAGAATCTCCGAATTCAGATCGTCGATCTCCTCCTGAATCAGATCCTGCTGCTCCTCCAGCGACGAAAGCTGGTTATTGATATTGGTAAGCTGGTTCGTATGCTTGTTGATCTCCTGCTGGATATCATTGATGGAGCTGGCCTCCGCCCTCAGAGAAGGCCACAGCACCAGCGCCAGAAGCGCAAAAGCAGGCAAGGCCGCCTTCCATGTGGAAGCCGCCCCTGCCCTATCCTTTTTCCATGGCACATTCTGTCCTGATTTTTGTCCCCCCAAAAAACACATCCTGAATTTCATTATGCTCAACCTCTCTGTCGACGCCCGAAAGCCTGCCCCTCAGCTCTTTCCGCTCCGGCTCTCCTTTCGGCCCGGCACCGTCAAGGGAAGGCCCGTCCGCAGAGGATCCCCTCTGCGCTTTCCGGACGTCGGCCGCAAACCCCGTTTCTTCTGTCACAGCTTTAAGCATATCACACTCTGCGCCACATTTCATCCCCCAAAAAATTAAGAAATGATAAAATAGGCCTGCCTCTACAGATCGCAGTTGTTCACCGTTCTGGGGAAGGGGATCACGTCCCTGATATTGCTCATCCCGGTAAGGTACATCACGCACCTCTCGAAGCCCAGCCCGAAGCCCGCATGACGGGCGGAACCGAACCTGCGCAGATCCAGGTAGAAGCCGTAGTCCTCCTTGTTCAGGCCCAGCTCCTCCATCCTCTGCTCCAGAAGCTCCAGCCTGTCTTCCCTCTGACTGCCCCCGATGATCTCCCCGATGCCCGGCACCAGACAGTCCATGGCGGCAACTGTCCTGCCGTCCTCGTTCAGCTTCATATAGAATGCCTTGATCTCCTTAGGATAGTCCGTCACGAAAACAGGACGCTTGAACACCTCCTCCGTAAGATACCTCTCGTGCTCGGTCTGCAGGTCGCATCCCCATGAGACCTTATAGTCAAACGCCTCATCGTGCTTCTCCAGAATCTCGATGGCCTCCGTATAGGTCACATGGCCAAAATCGGAGTTCATCACATGGTTCAGCCTCTCCAGCAGTCCCTTGTCCACGAACTGGTTAAAGAAGGCCATCTCCTCCGGGGCATTCTCCAGCACGTACCGGATGATGTATTTCAGCATACTTTCTGCCAATATCATGTCGTCCTTCAGATCCGCAAAGGCCATCTCCGGCTCGATCATCCAGAACTCCGCCGCATGGCGGGTGGTGTTGGAATTTTCCGCCCGGAAGGTGGGGCCGAAGGTGTATATGTTTTTAAATGCAAGGGCAAACGTCTCGCCGTTCAACTGCCCGCTGACGGTGAGATTGGTGGCCTTGCCGAAGAAATCCTGGCCGAAGTCCACCTTCCCCTCCGCCGTCTTTGGAATGTTGTTCAGATCCATTGTGGTCACCTGAAACATCTCCCCGGCGCCCTCGCAGTCGCTGCCCGTGATCAGGGGCGTGTGGACATACACGAAGCCCCTCTCCGTGAAGAAGCTGTGAATGGCGTAGGCGATCAGGGAGCGAACCCGGAACACTGCCTGAAAGGTATTGGTTCTGGGGCGCAGATGGGAAATCGTCCTCAGGTATTCAAAGGTATGGCGTTTTTTCTGCAGCGGGTAGTCGGCTCCCGAAGGGCCCTCCACCACTACCTCCGCAGCCTGCATCTCAAAGGGCTGCTTGGCGCCCGGTGTCTCCACGATGGTTCCCCGCAGGATCAGGGCCGCTCCCACGTTGGTCCTGCACAGCTCCTGGAAATTGGCCAGTGCGTCGCTGTAGACCACCTGCAGCGGCTCGAAGAAGGTTCCGTCATTGATGATCAGGAATCCGAAGTTCTTGGAGTCCCTGTTGTTCCTGACCCAGCCGCCCACGGTGACTTCCCTGCCGATATATTCCTCTCTCTTACGGTATAGCTCCTTGATGTCTGTCAACTGCATCTTTTTACCTCCCTGCGCTTTTTATAGACGCATTATTTGTGTATTTCCCTTTTACCCGTACCCGCCTTTTCAGCATTCCCATGCAGATATGCCGTTCAAATTGCTATTCCCGGCCCTGCTGCCCGGACCGCCTGTCAGGAACCCAGATCTTCTTACTCCTCCGTGACATTGGCTCTTTCCAGAAGAAAGTCCATCACCTTCTCGCTCATGAAGTAATTGCGGTATTCGTCCCGGGAAAAGGTCTCCAGCATCTCTTCCACTGTCACATTCATCTCCTCTGCGTATTCCGCCAGCTTCTCCTCCAGCTCCTCGTCCTCCACGTTCAGGCCCTCCCTGTTGGCTATGGCCTGCAGCAGGATCTCCTGTCTGGCCTGCACCTGCGCACTGACCCTGGCATAGTCCTCGCTGCTCATGCCGAAATTGCTGTTTGAGAAGGTCTCCGCATCCATGCCGTTGGCGGCGGCCATATTCGTCACAGACTCAATGAACATATGCTTATAGGAATCCACGAAGGTCTCCGGCAGCTCCTCTATCTGGCTGGAATTGATCAGCTGCTCCATGACCGCATTCCGGAGCATGTACTGGTAGTTCTCCACGGCGCTCTCCATCAGATAATCATAGACGAACTGCCGCAGCGCCTCCACCGTCTCCACCTCCGGAATCTCCAGTGCGGCCACCACGGAATCCTCCATATTATCCGCAGCAGGACAGATATAATGCACCGTGACCGTAAATGTCACCGGCTGTCCCGCCAACTCCGCATTTCGGTAGCCCTCCGGGAAGGTCAGGTCAAGCTCCACCGTCTCCCCCGGCGTCACGCCCACCAGCCCGGCCTCGAAACCCTCGATGAACCCTCCCGAGCCTATGGTGAGCTCTGCGCCGGAGGCTGTCCCTCCCTGAAAAGCCACCCCGTCCCGCTTGCCCTCATAGTCGATGATCACCGTGTCTCCCTCCGCCACCGGCCGGTCGGTGATTCCGCCGTTCTCCTCGGTGATATTGCTGAGATAGACCGCATACAGCAGCTGTTCGCACTGGTCCGGATCCACCTTCGCCGAAGGCACCGCCACACTGAGGCTGCCGTAGTCCCCCAGCGTCACATACTTGTCCACCGCCATGCTCTTCAGCTCCCCGTTGGTCTCGTCCCCCGTGCCGCAGCCCGCCAGCACGCACACGGACGCCAGTAATGCCAGACCAGACAATATCCTTTTTTTCATAACATCCTCCTCCAGCCGCCAGCGCTTCTGTCTTTGCTGTGCCGTCCCGGTTCCGGGGCTCCGCCCTTCGTTATCCTTTATATATACCACATCCTGCGGCCGAAGGAAAGCTTTTTCTTTTTAAAACTTTCCCGCTTATCCTTGCCTATCTGTGATCTTCTGTGTTAAAATGAGAAAAAAGCAACGGATGCAACAGGAGGCTACAGCTTATGAGACCTTGGATGATCGTACTGATCGTGATCGCAGTGGTATTAATCGCATCAATTATCGCACTCTATTTCCTCGGCAAAAAGGCAAAGAAAAAACAGGATGAACAGCAGGCCATGCTGGAGGCCAACAAACAGACCGTCTCCATGCTGATCATCGACAAGAAAAGAATGAAGCTGAAGGATGCCGGGCTGCCCCAGATCGTGTTGGACCAGACTCCGAAGCTCATGCGGGGTTCCAAGCTTCCGATCGTGAAGGTAAAGGTAGGCCCCCAGATCATGTCCCTGATCTGCGATGAAAAGATCTTCGACTCCGTCCCCGTCAAAAAAGAGGTCAAGGCGGTGGTAAGCGGCATCTATGTCCTGAATGTGAAAGGGCTTCACGGCAAAGTCCAGTCCAACGTACCCGTCAAAAAGAAGGGATGGTTCAAAAGGGCTCTGGAGTCCGCTCAGGAGAAGGCCGGTGCGAAGCCCCTGAAGTGACGGCCCGGGGCATGGAGGCAAAATGGACGAATACTGTATCAAAGCATATGCCAAAATCAATCTCGGGCTGGATGTGCTGGGCCGCCTGCCCAACGGCTATCATCAGGTAAGTATGATCATGCAGAGCATCGGTCTGTGGGACGAGCTTACGTTTCAGAAGGCCCCTGAGGGGATCCGCATCACCTCCGATTCCTGCGAACTTCCTCTGGACAGGGACAACCTGATCTATAAAGCCGCCGCCCTGATGCTGCAAAAGTATGACATTTCCTCAGGTGTACACATTCATCTTCGGAAAAACATACCCATCGCGGCGGGCATGGCAGGGGGCAGCACGGACGCCGCTGCCGCTCTGAAGGGAATCTGCCGGCTGTTCGGGCTGGATGCTTCCCTTGCGCAGCTGATGGAATATGGCCTGTCCATCGGTGCCGACGTCCCCTACTGCCTCATGGGCGGCACTGCTCTTGCCGAGGGCATCGGGGAAAGGCTCACTGCCCTTCCCCCCATGCCGGACTGCGCCATTCTCGTAGCCACGCCCAGAATCAGCGTCTCCACAAAACAGGTCTATGAGCATCTGGACGCACAGGAGCCCGGCTGCCATCCCGACATCCCGGGCATGACGGAGGCCGTCAGAGAGGGCAGCCTGCCCGGGATCTTAAGCCGTATGGGAAACGTGCTGGAAACCGTCACCATACCCGCCCATCCCGTCATCGGCCTCCTCAAGGACAGACTTCTCGGTCTGGGAGCCGCAGGCAGCCTCATGAGCGGAAGCGGACCCACTGTGTTCGGCATTTTTCTTCCCGGACAGGAGGCTGCGGCAGAGGCGGCCCTTGAAATCCTCAGGCAGGAAGGGCTGACGAATCAGCTGTTTCTGGTCAGACCGGTATAAAAGAAAGAAGGAGGAGCGCCATGCAGCTTTCTTTACAAGCGGATCTGCCGCTTCGGGATCTTGTTTTCAATACATTGCGTCAGGCCATCCTCACCGGGGAGCTGAAGCCGGGGGAACGGCTCATGGAGCTCCATCTTGCCGACAAGCTTGGCGTAAGCCGCACCCCCATACGGGAGGCAATACGCAAGCTTGAACTGGAGGGTCTTGTGACCATGATTCCCAGACGGGGCGCAGAAGTGGCCCAGATCACGGAAAAGAGCATGAGCGACGTGCTGGAGGTCCGCAGGACGCTGGATGCCCTTTGTGCGGAGCTTGCCTGCGACCGCATCACGGAGGATGGGCTGCAGGCGCTGAAGCAGGCCTGCGACCATTTCGAACACTGTGTCGCCGGAAAGGATGCCCGAAAGATCGCACAGGCGGACGTGGCACTCCATGACATCATACTGCAGGCCACGGGCAATCCCCGTCTGATCCAGATGGTCAACAATCTGGCGGAGCAGATGTACCGCTACCGCTTTGAATACATCAAAGACCACAGTCAGCATGAAAGACTGGTGGAAGAACACAGGATCATCTACCAGAGCATTCTGCACAAGGACCGGGAGACGGCTGCTGCTGCCGCCAAGACCCACATCGACAATCAGAAAAAAACGATCATGCGGCAGATACGGCTGGACCGCAAAAACGACAGACGGACGTCCTAGGCCCAGGGGGCACGGCATGACGACGCCGCAGACGCTCTAGGCACATGGGGCCGGGTGCGGCGGCAGTCCATAGGCGCCCTCAGGCCCGAGGCATGGGCCGCAGCAGGCAGGCATAGAATATTTGTATAATCTGAAAATTTTCGGCAATAATCCCAGCAGACCCCCAAGGGGGACTTCAGTCTGCGCCGCCGGAGGCGGCTGGGAGGATTGCATGAAGAAAAGACGAGCGGGATTTCAGATTATCATAAGCATATGCGCCGTACTGGGCTGGTGGGGGTTCCTTTATCCGGAACTGATCCTGACCCCGGAGACGGTATCCATAAGGGAAGAGGATGAAACGGGCAGTCCTTCGGCCCCTTCCGAAGAGTGGGACCTGGACAGCAGCCTCTATCTTGATCTGCTGAACGCAGGAAGGGACAAGATCACCTTCCGCAGCAGGCTGCTCACAAACTTAAATTTATTCTGGGAGGCTTTTCATGGCAGGGAAGCAGATAAATAGGGCCCTTTTAAAAAAGGATGCCCCCATCGGGGTGTTTGACTCCGGAGTAGGCGGCCTCACCGTGGTGCGGGAGATCATCCGCCAGATTCCCAACGAAAAAATCATTTACTTCGGAGACACCGCCCGGGTTCCGTACGGAAGCAAGTCCAAGGAGACCGTGACCCGCTATTCGGAGCAGATCGTGCGTTTCCTTCGGACCTTTCAGGTCAAAACCATCGTGGTTGCCTGCAATACCGCCAGCGCCTGCGCTCTGGACACTCTGGAGAAGGACATAGACATTCCCATCATCGACGTGGTGAAGCCCGGGGCAAGGGCCGCATGGGAAGCCACCAGAAACGGCCGGATCGGCGTCATCGGCACCGAGGCCACCATCGGCAGCCAGATCTACACCAAGTACATACAGAACCTGAACAGTAGCACCACCATCTACGGCAAGGCCTGCCCTCTCTTCGTCCCTCTGGTGGAGGAAGGCCTGCTGGAGGATCCCGTCACCGACGAGATTGCCCGCAGATATCTGGCGGAGCTCATCGACATCGACATCGACACCCTGATACTGGGCTGCACCCACTATCCCCTGATCCGCTCCACTCTGGGCAGGATCATGGGCGGGGGCGTCCGGCTGGTGAACCCCGCCTATGAGACCGCCATGGAGCTGAAGAAAATGCTGACGGAGCTGAACCTGCTGGACGAAGAGCCTCTGGGACTGGGCAGCAACCGTTACCAGTTCTATGTCAGTGACAGGCCGGAAAAGTTCATGCATTTTGCCAATTCCGTCATCAAATACGGAATCCTCTCCGCCAAGACCATCCACATCGAAGAATACTGACAAAGATACAGACAAGGAGATTCCTATGGCAGACACAGCGCAGCTCACCCTCACCGGGCGACAGAGGACGGCGGAGGGGGAAGAGACAGTCACTCAGACAAGCCTGCAGGCCGAATACTATGAACGGGAAAACGGCTTCTACCTCTTGTATCAGGAACCTCTGGACGGAAACGGCTCCATGACCGCAGGCTCCATGAAGCTGAAGGGCTCCGTTCTTGAAATCACGAAAAGGGGAGCTGTCCGTACCCGGATGGTCTTTGAGGCAGGCTGTGAATACCTGACTGACTACGCTACTCCCTATGGATGTCTGAGGATGGGACTCCGCACAGAGAGGATGGACTGCCAGCGGCAGGGCAGCACATGGCAGCTGCGCACGGAATACAGCCTCACCTCTCAGGGAGAGCCCTTTTCCTTCTGTGTCATGGAAATAGAAATCTGTCCGAGCCTTCTCAGAAAACAATTCTGAAAAATAACTAAATAGGCTAAATATTCCAATTGCATCTGCCGAAATAATTCATAGATGAATACAGATATGTACTTATACTAATCTGTTTCTATTTTACTATCATAAAATCATGGATGATGTGTCCGAACCGGACATACACGGCGAAGGAGCCATTCGCCAGAAGGAGGATACTATGAGTGTAAACGGAGTTACATCGAATCAGGTTACGACTGCCTATGACTATCCCGTAACGGAAAATGTCAAGACCGGCACCGCTGCCGCTGAAGGCACCAAGAAAGAAAACACTTCCGGCGAGGCAGGCGCCGTCTACGAGCCTTCCAAGGAAACCACCGCTTCTGCCACCAAGAAGACCTATACGCCTGACACCAATCTCATCAACAAGCTGAAGGCCGATGCGGATGCCCGCACCGCCCAGATGCGCAGTCTGGTGGAGAAAATGATGTCCCAGCAGGCCAACACCTACGGCAAGGCCAACGACATCTGGTCTTTCTTAAGAAGCGGCAACTTCACCGTGGATCCCGCTACCAGAGCGCAGGCGCAGGCCGATATCGCTGAAGACGGCTACTGGGGCGTGAACCAGACCTCCGACAGGATCATCGACTTCGCCAAGGCGCTGACCGGCGGAGACCCCGACAAGATCGAGGATATGCGGGCCGCCTTTGAAAAGGGCTTCAAGAGAGCCGGCAAGACATGGGGAGGCGACCTTCCCGACATCTCCCAGCGCACCTACGAGGCAGTTATGGAGAAATTCGACAAGATGGCGGAGGAGGCAAAGAAAACCACTGCCGCTGCCACTACCCCGGATCCTGCCGACCCGACTACTCAAAAGTAACAGAACCCACAGATCCGACACTGTCCTAAATCAAAAGCAGGCAGCCCCTGCCGCCGGCGGATACCCGTCAGACGGCAGGGGCTGTTATATCTCATCCATGTGAATCCGGCCCTTTTCATCTTGCTTTTCTGAAATAAAATTTCCAATAGGTCCCGTCCACCACCTCTTCCGGCCGATACTCCTCCTCTATCCAGTCCGTCAGCCACTGATTGACCAGCAAGTCATATGACAGCTGCCCCATATAGCTCTCCGCCACTATGACATCCGGATATTTATCAGGATTGATGCGCCAATATTCCAGAACCGCCTCGCCGTAAAAAGGAGTCGACATGGTAGAGGGGCCCGCTACTTCCACATCCTCATACAGATATCCCAATGTATCCACCACTCCTCCCACGATCCATACCTTGTCTCCCTGCCGGATCAGTTCCCTCCACTCCGGAAGGCTGTCCCGCTGTATACAGACCCCTTCCTCATTTGATATGATACCCAGCGCAGGCCCGTCCCGAACGATGGACAGGTCCGAAAAGCTCGAACAGATCTGGCCCTTGCCCGACAAAGGCGTTCTGATATACATACACCGAAACGCCAGAAGCAGCACCAGCCCTCCGAAAAAGCAATACAGCCCTCTTCCGATGTTTTTATAGGGCAGGCTCCGAAGCTGCCTTTCAATGGGCACGAAAGCCGCCACGATGGCCAACAGCCCATAGGCGCCCGATACGGCCAGGGGCAGATCTGACAGCAGCAATGTAGCCAGAAACCCCAAGCCTCCTATCATGCTCCCGCAGACATAAATCCGCCTTTCCACACCCTGGAGTCCCTTCCTGCCGGACAACCCCAAACCCACGATAAACATAAAAACCGTACTATAGGCGCAGCGGTTCTCAAGGCTTAGTATATTGGCAAAAAAACCCGTCAGGAATACGGCGCAGCAGCACAGCACCCAGTACCAGACTGCCCTCCGCTTTTCCCATCTGCCGCCCCCGAAGAACCTTATCAACATACACAGAAGCAGGGCAATGCCGCCCACTGCCAAAAACACCGCCATCTGCGCCAGCAGATTCCTTCCGTAATTCATCCACTTTACGGCAATGCTGCCCGTGTGGGAGGGTTCCAGCGAAAGCATGCCCGAAAGACACTGCATCAGGGTGCGGGGGCCGATTGTAACCACAAAATACCCTGCCCACAATGCCCCTGCCCCGATACAGATGCCTGAAAAAAGCAGCACATCTCTTTTTCTGTCTTCAGAAAACATCATAAGTATCGCTATTATGCCTATCAGCACAATGGCGCAGGACGGGTAGGCCAAAACCTCAAGGCACAGGCTCACAGCCCCCAGAACCAGGTAAATCACTTTCTTCTTTTTTAGATAAGTCAGTATACAGCAGAACAGCAGAACAGAGAACCAGAGCTGCAGATTGCTGAACTCCGGCAGCGCATAATCCTTAGGGGAAACCATGAAAAAGAAGAGCGCCATTCCGTATGCCACGGGGCGCTCCAGATCGCTCCTCAGCATACGGTACAGCAGAACGGAAAGTCCCCCTCTGATCAGGATTCCACAAGCCTGCAGATAAACAACTATGCCCGTTGTCGTACCGAGAATCTTCCTATATATCCACATCAGCGCAGCGGGAAAATAAATGGAGGTCTGATGCGGCTCCCACATTTCCAGAAACATTTTATCGCCGTTCAGAAAACGATAGCACATGGACATATTGTATTCACAGTCAAAATCAAGATTCGTAAATGTCCAGACTACCCCGCAGAAAGCCGCCGTATAAACAATCATGGAAAACAGTTCATTTGCCTTTTTCT
>CANOFQ010000021.1 GCA_947565325.1 uncultured bacterium | reverse complement strand
GTAATTATCCATAAGAAATTTCTTAATACTATTAAGATAATTTGTATACTTTGTTTCTTTGTTTCTTTGTTACTGCGTTTCTTTGTTTCTTTGTTTCTTCGTTTCTGTGTTTCTTCGTTTCTGCAATTATGCACTTTTGATCTCTTCCAACGGAAAAGCCCCAGCCGAAAAACCTACGCCGTTCCAGTTCCAATCCCAGTTCTCGTCCTCGCACGATTCCGGTCCTCGTCCCAGTCCCTATTCCCAGCAAGGCTTCCCCGTCTTTCCTTATACCACATCATAATCCATCTTTTTCACAATTAAAATGCCGTTTCTTGCGAAAAGCATTGCAATTATTGCCCATCCCATATAAAACACTGTTCTCAGCAGAGATAATCGCCAAATCATAAGCAGACAGCGATGCAATATTGATTTTTCTTTTCCGATATGGTAACATCACAGAGAAGGGGCAGGTCGCATCTCTGCGGCCGGCCCCTATGCGCAAAAACATCACCTTTATGCCCCGGCAGGGCCTGCATCCGCCTCAAAAGGCACCGGCAGCAATCGCCGGCATCCGGGAAACGCCCAAGGTGATGCCCCGCCGAAATCTGATATTCGAAAAGAGAGGTGCCCTGCCATGGAATCCTGCTACAGCATAGGCGAGTCCTTTACCGCCGCCCCTACCAACGCCCATTTCCAGCTCCACAACCACAGCGACTACGAGATCCTTCTCTTTCTGGAGGGAGACGCAAAGTATGTGGTTGAGGACAAGATGTACACCCTGGAGCCCGGCGATCTCATCATCATACGCAAGCACGAATTCCACCGCATCTACCACAACAGTGCCGCACCCTACAGGCGCACGGTTCTCATGGTCTCCCCTGCCTTCTTTCAGGAGAACGACTGCCCCGATTATGAAGCCCAGTTCCTGAATGCGGCCCCCGGCACGGGCAACAAGATCGCTGCGGATGCCGTGCGCTCCAGCGGGCTTTATGACGCTTTCCTGCGCTACAGAAAATACTCCGAGGAATACAGGCTGGCTGCGGATGCTCCCGTTCTGAAGTCCGTCATCGTGGAAATTCTGTATCTGATCAACCGGGTCAGCAGCTTCTCCTCCTCGGACTGCTCCACCAACCCCATCAAATCCGTGATTCTGTACCTGAACAACAATTATGACACTGCCGTCACTCTGGATGCGCTGCAGAAGAGGTTCTTCATTTCCAAGTACTACCTATGCAGGGAATTCCGCAAGGCCACGGGCCTCACCGTCCATGAGTACATCCGGCGCAAGCGCCTTACCAAGGTGCGGGAGCTGCGGTCTCAGGGCCAGCGCATCAACGATGCTGCGCTGGAGGCCGGCTTCAACGATTACTCATCCTTTTACCGGGCATTCCAGAAGGAATACGGCATGCCGCCCCGGATGGACGTGTTCTGAATTCCGGGCAGGCCGTTGAGCAGCTCTTCTCATTCATGTTCATTGCAGGCCGTTGAGCAGCTCTTCCCATCCATGTTCATTTTTTCCAAGAGGATTTTTTCCGCCCTGCGGACGACCCTTTATGGGATACATCGCCTTGATCCGTATTTCCACCGGCGGCCTTCCCTTCCACGGCGCCTCTCCCTGCAGCGTCCATGTGGGCAGCATTCTTTCCGGGAGCGGCTTTGCCCGCAGTATTTTTTTCAGCGACTCCCGCCGCTGCAGGAATCCCTCTTGCCTGATTCCGGTTGTTCACGCTCTCCCGCAGCAGGGCATAGCCCGAAGACATCAGAGGAATGAAGAACAGCATGCCCGAGACGCCGAACAGACTGCCGCCTACGCTCACCGCCATCAGCACCCATATGGCGGGCAGGCCCACGGAATTCCCCACCACTCTGGGATAGATCAGATTTCCCTCCACCTGCTGCAGCACTAGGAACAATATTACGAACCACAGCGCCTGCAGAGGATTGTCGATCAGGATCAGAAAGGCTCCCACCGCACAGCCGATGAAGGCCCCCACAATGGGAATCAGCGCCGTGAAGGCGATCAGCACCCCCACCATAAGCGCATAGGGCATCCTGAAAATGCTCATGGCAACGACGAACATGACGCCAAGGATCACCGCCTCCAGACACTGTCCGGTGATGAAGCTGCTGAAATTCCGGTGCAGGAGGCTGCAGATCTCCAGAAGCTTTCCTGCGGCAGCGGCCGGCAGATAAGCGGTCACGATCCTCCTGCCCTGATCCCCCAGCTTCTCCTTCTGGGCAAGAATATAGAGGGCAAAGATAAAGGCGATCACGGCGTTCACCACTCCCGATATGATGCCGCTGGCCACGCTGACCGTGGAATTCAGCATGTCTCCCGCCCCGTTCTTCAGAAAGTCTATGACGCTGTCCACCACGGAATCCCAGTTGATCTTCTCCAGATCCAGCTTGTCGATCTGCCGCATCAGCTCCGGATAGTTCTGGGCCAGCTTGTCCAGTTCCTCCGCCACGTCCTCCATGAAGCCCGGAATCTTCTTGCCGATCTCAGAGGCCGTGGACGCCACCTGCGGCACCACCGTGCCCACCACCACGGAAAACACCAAAAGCACCGACAGGATGGAAAGCACCAGACACAAGGGCCTCTTGGCCTTCCCTGCCCCCTTTCCTCTCCAGCGCCCCAGCAGCTTTTCCTCAAATGCCTTCATAGGAATGTTCAGGATGAAGGCTATGACCCCGCCTACCAGAAACGGCCTGACGATCCCGAACAAGAAGCCGATCCCCCGGAACACCTCCTGACTGTATATCACCGCCAATATCAAAACGGCCGCCAATATCATCAGATGCCTGATCTGTTTCAGTTTTTCCCTGCCGAATTCCATGTCGATACCTCCTTGCCCGGCGGATGCCGTACTTCCCCTTTCAGGCTGATTCCACGCTTTAATCCGCTGCCCTGCCTGTCAGCCCCTCCTGCACCGCAAACCCAAAGCCTTTTTCTCTTTTGTCTCCAGTATACCCAATTCACGCCACAGACGCAATGCTTAATTGCCCCTTCAGGTGGCGTCCCTGTTATCCTGCCGGCCCAGAAGCCCCGCATAAATCTCCCTCTTGCCCACGCCCCGGTCTCGGGCCACCTGCTTCATGGCCGATTTTCCGTCCATGCCCTGCGCCTCATAATAGGCCATATGCTCCTCAAGGCTCATGGTCTCCCATGCGGCTATCTCCTCAAGACGTACCTCCTGCAGACTCTTCCCCTCAATCACAAGCACATATTCGCCCCGGGGCTCCTCCCTTTGATACTGCTGCACCGCCTCCTCCAGCGTAGTGGGCGTCACCGTCTCAAATTTCTTGGTCAGCTCACGGCAGAGGGTGAGCCGCCGGTTTCCCAGGCAGCCCTGCAGCTCCTCCAGTGTCCCGGCCAGATGGTGGGGGGCCTCATAAAGGATCATGGTGCGGGTCTCCTTTTCCAGCTCCCTCAGAACCGTCTTCCTCTCCCGCTTATCACTGGGCAGGAAGCCCTCGAAACAAAATCTTCTGGTGGGCAGACCGGAAAGGGTCAGGGCCACGATGCAGGCGGCAGGCCCCGGCAGACCGGTCACCGGCACCCCGTTTTCATGGCACATGGCCACCAGCACCTCCCCGGGATCCGAGATGGCCGGGGTTCCCGCATCCGTGACCAGTGCCACGTCCTTCCCTGCCAGCAGCCGCTCCACCAGCTGCCTCGCCTTCTCCACCTTATTGTATTCATGATAGCTGGTCATTGGGGTATGGATGTCGAAATGGTTCAGCAGCCTGATGCTGTTGCGGGTATCCTCCGCTGCGATCAGATCCACCCCCCGCAGGGTCTCCACGGCCCGGGGCGTCATGTCCCCCAGATTTCCGATGGGGGTGGCGCACAGATATAAAGTTCCTGCCATGACGGTTCACCTCTCCTTTCATGTCCCACATTCAACACATTCACTCTGCCGGGCAGATTATCTGCTCAGTCCTCTGCCAGATTTCCGGTCAGAACCCCTGCGGCATTTCTTGTCATTTTAATCGGGATATGCAGAAAGGACACTTTTTCACCCAGATTGTGTACGCCTCCTCCATAATCGCACCCAGAGCATCATTAAATGTAGGGATCGCATACACGTTCTCTCCGCAGGGCAGCTCTTCAACTTGGGTCATCCCACTGGCCTTGACCTTCATCTGGTAAACCTTTCCCTTTTTCTCGTCCGATACATCCTCCGGTACAAGGCCGAATCGTCTGCAAATATCCTCCTTGTCCTCCCGACCGGACAGCCGCAGCATATTATTTATATGCTGAAGTCAAACGGGCTGCTTCCCTTTTACGCCACAAGTTTCACCCTGAAAGTCAGTACCCATATATTTCCCGGATCTCCGGCATATACACACCCGGCTCCCGGAATACGATCAGCGGCTTCTCTACCTTCATTCCGGGCTTCCCGCCCCGCACCGCCTCCAGCAGCACCATGTTGGGCTCCCTGTCCGCATAGGGATGCACCAGCTGCATACGCTTTGGCTCCAGCTTGTGCTCCGTCAGTGTCACCATGATCTCGGCCAGCCGAAAGGGCCTGTGCACCAGAAAAAAATGTCCGCCCGGCTTCAGCAGTCTGGCCGTCTGGGCCGCCACGTCCCCGAAGGTGCAGAGGATCTCATGTCTGGCGACGGCCTTGGGCTCCTCCGGATTCGCCAGTCCATGCTGTCCGATCATATAGGGCGGGTTACATGTAACACAATCAAAAGAAGCAGACGGGAAAATTCGGTCTGCCTCTTTAATGTCTCCCAAAACAATTTCTATTCTGTCCCTAAGGCCGTTCAGCTCCACGCTCCGTCTGGCCATATCGGCGCTTTCAGCTTGGATTTCCAGCCCTATGAGATGGGCGCAATGGTACTTTGCCTCCATGAGCAGCGGAATGATCCCCGTTCCCGTCCCCAGATCAAGCAGTCTGTCACCGGCTCCCCCACGGGCAAACCCCGTCAGAAGCACCGCATCCATCCCAAAACAGAATTTCTTCGGATTCTGGATGATGCGGTACCCGTTCCTCTGCAGCTCGTCCAGACGTTCATTTTCCTTAAGCCTGAATTCCATCGGATTTCGGCCGTTCCTCTTGGACGGCTCCCCCCTCATGTCTGTAGTTCCTGCCATCCTGACGGTTTCTCGCCCCCTGACGTTCTCCGCTGTTCTGACGCTGGCGGCGCCTGCCATCCTGACGGCTTCTGTTTCCCTCATATCGGCCCCTCGCCTGCTGTGCTCCTTCCGTCTGATTATTCTCCTGACGCCTATCGTTCTCCTCGGAGCAGTCTCCTGCAGGACGCTGCCCATATGGCCTATGGCCGCCGGAGCGCTGCCCTATCGTTCTGTAGCCGCCCTGACGGCTGCCCGGCCGCTGGTTCTCTGCCCCGTCCCGCCGGCTCTCCGAACCGTGCTGGCCTTCCGGGCTGCGCTGGTTTTCCTCGCCGTGCGGCCCTTCCGCATTGCGCTGTCCTTCCGCATTGCGCTGTCCCTCCGCATTGCGCTGGGACTCACGATTCCGCCGTCCTTCTTTTTCACGCCGGCCCTCTCCGCTGCGCCGTCCCTCTGCACTGCGCTGATTCTCCCCACTGCGCCTCGCTTCCCCATTGTGCTGATCCGCATTGCGCTGATTTTCCGCAGCATTGCGCCGGCTTTCCCCATTGCGCTGTTCACCGCCAGAAAATCTGGTGTCTTCATTCCGGCCGCCCTGACGGCCCTTATTGTCCTGACGGCTCCGGCCGCCCTGACGCTGGCCGCCCTCTTTCTTTCCGCCGACGTCCTGCTGTTCCAGCTCCTGCAGCTCTTCCTCCTCCAGATGCTCCAGCTCCTGCAGCTCCTCCGGCGACAGCTCCATTCTTTCTTTTTTGCTGTGCCTGCGTTTGAAGCGGAGTTTCTCTACGGGATACTCTTTGATCTCCTTCTCATCCCCTGCGTCTATGATGACCTTCACCAGCTGGCGCAGCACGTTGACACCCTGCACCTCGCCCCTGTCCCCGGTGTCCGTGATCACAGTATCCCCGATACCGGGAAGCCTCTTGTTCAGTTCCTCATATGTCTCCTCCTCATTCTTCAGACAGCACATAAGCCTGCCGCACACACCTGAAATCTTCGCAGGATTCAGCGACAGATTCTGTTCCTTTGCCATCTTGATGGACACGGGAACGAAATCCGCCAGATAGCTGTGACAGCACAGAGGACGGCCGCAGCTGCCGATTCCCCCCATGATCTTTGTCTCATCCCTGACGCCGATCTGACGCAGCTCTATTCTTGTCCGGAATATTCCCGCCAGATCCTTTACAAGCTCCCTGAAGTCAATACGGCCGTCCGCCGTAAAGTAAAACAGCACCTTGCTGTTGTCAAAGGTATACTCGGCGCCAACCAGCTTCATGGCCAGTCCATGCTCCCGGATCTTTTCCATACAGATCCGCAGTGCTTCCTTCTCCTTCTCCCGGTTGCCTTCCTCCTGCTCCGTGTCACGGGCATTGGCGATACGGAGCACCGGCTTCAGGGGCTGGATCACCTTTTCGTCCTCCACCTCCGTGATTCCTGCCGCCGCCGTTCCATACTCGATTCCTCTGGCAGTCTCCACGATCACATGATCGTTCTTTTTTATCTCAAAATTCATAGGGTCAAAAAAATAAATCCGGCCCGCCGTGCGGAACCTCACCCCGATCACTCTGGTCATTCATCCACCTCTCTCATCTATGCTGCTCTCTGCCTTCTATGCGGTATGCCCGCTCAGGCCATCCTTGTTTCATATGCGGTCTCCCGGCGCACACTCACGAACCAGTCCGCCGCATCTTTATTCTATCACATTCCTCCCCTAAAAGCCATGGGGAATCGTGGAATCATATATTCAGTCTCTTCACCATGGCATCATAATGAATGCACGACACAAGAGCCGTCTCCTTCGTGATCCTGCCTTGTCTGTACAGCCGCAGAAGACTGCCGTCCATGGTGCACATCCCCTGATCTCCGCCGGACTGCATCTCCTGATCCAACTGATGCAGCTTGTCTTCCCGTATCATATTCTGTATTGCATTCGTAGTCTTCATGATCTCAAAGACCGGTATCTGGGTGCCGTCCACGGAAGGCACCAGCTGCTGGCAGACAACGCCCCTGAGGATCTGGGCCAGCTGCATCTTCACTTGCTGCTGCTGATTCGCCGGAAACACATCCAGAATCCGGCCGATGGTGTTAGCCGCACTGCTGGTATGCAGAGTGCTGAACAGCAGCGTCCCCGTCTCTGCGGCAGTGATGGCAGCCGATATGGTGTCGTAATCCCGCATCTCCCCCAACAAGATCACATCAGGGCTCTCCCGCAGCGCAGAGCGCAGCGCCTGCAGATATCCCGGCGTATCTATGGATATCTCCCTCTGGGTCACAATCGCCCTGTCATGCCGATAGATATATTCTATGGGATCTTCCATGGTTATAATATGGCAGTCCCTATTGTGGTTGATCCTATCGATCATGCAGGCAAGGGTAGTGGACTTTCCCGTCCCAGCAGCACCTGTGATCAGCACCAGTCCCTTCTTGTTTTCGGTCAGGGAAAGCACGGCCTCCGGAATGCCCAGCTCCTGCGGATCCGGAAGCCCGAAGCGTATCAGTCTTATGACTGCCGCAAGAGAGCCCCTCTGCCGGAACACGTTCACCCGAAACCTTCCCAGCTTGGAGATGGCAAAAGAAAAGTCGTCGTCCTCCCCCTTCTCAAGATTGGTCCGCTCCCTGCCGCTGACCTCATATATCTGATCTATGACCTGTCTGGCAATATCCGGCATCAGGATGTCCCCGTTCTGCCTTTCCTGCCGTCCGTTCCGTTTGAAGGTGACGGGAAGGCCTGATACCAGAAAAATATCCGACGCCTCCGCAGCCACCGCCTGCTCCAAAATCTCTTGTATGTTCATCCTGCCCCTCCTATTTCTGTTCCCCGTCCGTCCCGGCAGTATCCCGATTCCCTCTCTGCTCCGCCAGCCCCCATTTTGGCTTCCCGTCCGTCCAGCCGGCATCCATGCCCTGCTTGTCACTCTCCGTCCCAGAGCTCTCCCATCGTCTCGTCGGCGCTCCATTCCTTGAGCAGCCTCCAGCTCACCACCCGGTACCCTGTCTCTGAATCCGGCCAAATCCCGATTGTCAGTTTGTAATCATCCTGGGTAATCGTTTTCCAGACCACGCCATTCTCATCTATCTCCGTATCAGGAAGCGCTCCAGCCTCCCCTCCGCCTGTCAGAGTCTCGTTCAGGTTACTCAGAAACATCTGTCCCTGATATTCCAGCTCATAGCGACTGCGCACTGTATCGGCATACTTCTGCGCCAGAACCAGATCCGCCCTTGCCGTAGTAAATGACAATATGCCTAACGTAGTCATACAAATACTGATGACAGCCAGCAAAAGCGCCAGCGGCCCCAGCTTAATAGGAATATGCCTCATAAAAATGCCTCCCGAAAATGTCCCCTATATAAACGATCCCCGGACAGACTCACTTGCCATACGGACAATGCCAATTCTGCCCTCGCCTGCATACAGCTAACGCAGGAACACCCCAGTTTCTAAAGTATATACCGGTTCCTCGCCACCTTTCCAATACACCGTGATCGTGCTCTTCACCAGTTCTCCCCCTGCGCCATCCTCAGGCAGCCATTCTACCCGCACCAGAAAGCTGCCCTCTGCCGCAGGCTCCATCTCATCATTGTACCGTGCCTCATAGATTCTGTGCCCGTTTTCATCCCGTGTACTCACACTGCCATCTGCGCCAAAAAGAGCAAGAAAGCCTTCTTCGCTGTCTGCCGCCGCCACTGCCTCCGCCGTATTCTCAGCCAGATGGACAGCCTTGGTCAGCACGCCTGCCTCTGCGCTCTGTCTGCCGGACAGTGCGAATACTCTTGTCAGTATAAGCATAACCACAGTAAAAACCGCCACCAGCACCAGTATCTCCATATAAAATGCGGTGATATGCTGCTTATTCTTCATTTCTGTCCCCCGTCCTATACCCCGCTTCTGGTATGGAACAGCACAGTCCCTGCATCTGTCGTCACCACAAAGACACCCTCCTGCCGCTCCTCTATCCAGAAGATATCCGTCTCCCCTATGACCATCGCTGTCTCAGGATTCACTTCGGAATCCATTGGTCCATAATCCTCCACCAGAGAGCCCTCATATCTATAGATCCGAAAGGCATAGCCGGATGTCCCGTCTGCTATCACCAGCATAGAACCGTCCCCATAGGTTCCGATCTGAAGAGCACCCTCACTGTCATTGGCCCTTGCGCATGTGGCAAGGTATCCAAGAAGCTCTCTGGTATGATTGTTCTCTGTCTGCCCCTGCACGATCCCTCGGTAGGTCTGGGCGCCGAACACCACAAGTAAGAAAAAGCCTGCCAAGAAAAAACCTGCAATCCCCATTGTCATAAACGTCACCGGCGATCTGTTTTCTTGTCTCATCCGTCTTCTCTCCCCTCTGCCTACTTTCTCACTGTCACCTGCACGTAAGGCGGCAGATTGGATGCAAAGGCATCATAAACCACATAAAAATCCCTTCTGTTGATCTGGAGACCATAATTCTCCTCCAGATAAAGCAGGCTGGAGGGGTACGCCCCTTCCACCACATAGCACTGCAGGGCACTCCGTTGTATGGCCGTACGCAGAGCCACTGCCCCCTCCTCCTGCATATCCTTCGCCGATGTCCTGGCCCCATGACAGATCAGGCAGCCTGCCACCGCCAGAACCAGAATCGCTGCCGCAAGATATGGCCAGTGCCTTCGTTTCTTATCCACATACATGATGCCACCTCCCTGTCATGAACAATGCCGCCGGAAGCCCTTCCCTCCCCTCAGCCAATGGAATTCATCATGCCGATCAGCGGCAGCATCACACTCAGAAGAGATACGCCTACCGTCAGCATCAGGACACCTGACAGAAGCGGATCCACGATTCCCACCAGACGGTCCACCCGCTCCATGCAGTGCTCCTCCAGAAGCCCGTTGAGCCGCCCCAGCACCTTCTCCAGACTTCCGCTGCGCTCTCCTGCCAGAAGCATACGCCCGTAAACGGGTTCAAATAGCGACTCGTCATAGGCAGCCTGTGCAATGCTGTGGCCCTCTTCCATATGGCCCACACAGCGGCGGAGCTTATCCTCCACCGGTTTACAGTCTGTCATGGCCATGCTCTCTATCACAGCCGTATCCTGCATCTCGCCGCTGGCAAGGAAGGTGGACAGCGCCGCCGTGAAGCGGAACATTCCCATACCCTCCAAGATGGAGGCGCATATAGGTATCCTGCCCAGCAGTCCCTCTATAAGCCTGCGTTTTTTCCCGCTCCAGAGGATATACCCCACTATCAGCGCCACTGCCAGAACAATCATGACCCCCAGCGCCGCCCAGCAGAAACCGTAAGACCAACGGATATAGCTGTAGGAGGACGCCGCAAGGCTTCCTGTCAGCTGATCATATACATCCGTAAAGGCCGGCAGAACCATGGCCAGCATTACTGCCAGCACAGCAATGATCATGACCAGCATCACTGCGGGATATGTAACTGCGTTCTTCAGTTTCCCGGCCATGGTGCTATGATCCGCATAGTAGCCGGAAAGACGGAAAAGCACATCCTCCAGCCGCCCTGTAGTCTCCCCTGCCGCAGTCATCTTTATGGCGTACTGGGGAAAAATCCCCGCCGCCTTCATGGCATTCGACAGGCTCCTGCCCTGTTCGGTCTCTTCCCTCATGACAGCCAGTCCCTGTTCCAGCACGCCGCCCCGCCCATGCTCCTGCATCAGCAGAGCCACGGCCTCGTCCATCTGGATACCGGACTGTACCATCATTGCCATGCTCTCACAAAATGCGCTCACCCCTAGGTCATTCAGCCTTCTGCCCTTCATATCTGCCTCACTCTCAATAATATTTCGAATCTGTATAGTTTCCGCCGTCCCCTATAAAGGAGCTGTCTTGGCCTCCTGCGGAGAACGTCAGATCCAGTCTGTTCCACTGGTCCGCCTTCACCGAATATTCCACCGCAATCCAGCCCGTCTCCTCCGTATAGATCATGTTCCATGCATGATAGACATAACTGTCCCCCGAGGTCACGTCACCGAACACCATCTTCGTGGGAATTCCCTGACTGCGGAGCATAGCCGCCGTAAGGGCCGCATAGTCAAAGCAGATGCCCTTTCCCAGCTCCATGATCTCGTCCGGATCGGGCAGATAGGATTTATTCGTCTGCACCTCGACTGCCTTTTCTCTGTCATAGGTTATATTGCCGCATACATACTTGAACACCGCCGTGATTACCCCCAGCGCATTCTCCTCTTTTTGGGCCAGCTGGGCGGCTTTTTTCACACAGTCTGAATCCTCGTTGTAGTTTACATAGTCACTGGGACGCAGAAAAGGCTGAAATTCATCCTCAAGAGCCACATCCTTCTCCGTCACATAATAATAGCCATACTTGCCTGACGCCAGCTGCTTCATGACCTGAAAAGTATATTTACCGTCCCCGCACTGAAGCGGAAAAATTGACGGGGTGCCGTCAGATGCCATATTGTATACATATTCATAGTCGTCTTTCAGAACCCGAAACTTCAGTCTGGCGTCCGCCTTCCCACTGACCGCCACATATCCCTGATTCACTGCCGACAGATCAAGCTGTACGTTCTCATCACCTTCCGCCAGATCTGCATGAAAAGAAGCCCCGGCAAATTCCGGTGCCTGATAAGGTGCAAAATCCTTCTCTGCACCGGGTGCGGCGGCAGACGCAGGAGAGGGTGTTGACTTCCTGCCCTGCTCCGTCTCGGCCGATATTGAGTTGTCTGCCTGCATCCCTGTGCTCTGGAGCGGAGTCCCTTCAGGTTTCCCCGCCACCGCATCGGAACATCCGCACAAAAAAAGCAGCGCCGCAAGTGCAGCGGCTAAAAATCTATTACGACGCATAAAGCCCATACCCCTTTCGGCCCGTTTCTTTCTGTCTCTTTTTGCCCTGCCAAGAAACCTCCGAAGCACCCTCCTCCGGCGTCCTTCCTATCCTATCCGGGAGTCTCCGACATAACCTTTTCCGCCATTCCTTCTGTCCTATGAAAAAATCCCCGGCCTGATCCCATCTGCCTAGTGACAGTATAGCATTGCGCTGCACAAAATGCAACCTGAAGAATACAGAAGGAGCGCAGAAGGAACGCTGTTTCCGTTACGGATCTCCTTGCACTTCAGGCTAAAAAAGAGTATATTGGGCAGAAGACCCTGACCGGAGAAAACGGCCGAACAAAGCGGCAATACAGATAGCGACCAGACAAAGCCTGATTGAACAAGAAGGATCGGACAGAGGTCAGTCAGAACCTGACACCGCAGAAGACGGCTTCTCAGGCTCTGACAAGTACGTCGGGGCAGCAAATCACAAAAAAGGAAAGGACGCCTCATGGAACAGACGATAGGAGAAAAGATAGCAACCTTAAGAAAAGCCAGAAACATCACGCAGACAGAGCTGGCGGAATATCTGTTTCTGGTGCCCCAGACCGTCTCCAGATGGGAGGCGGGCAACGGTACGCCGGACATCTCCCTGCTGCCCAGAATCGCCGACTTCTTTAACGTAAGTCTGGACGACCTCTTCGGGAGATCCTCTCTGGAGTACGCAAAGGATCTGGTGCTGAAATATTCCATCCTGCGGGACGACCGCTGCTTTCTGGAAGCTCTGGAATGCCTTGAGGCACAGCAGAAGACCGTAGACTGTGCCCTGAAGCTTGGAATGGGAGAGCCTGCGGCGCTGGAGCGGGAGAAAATCGAGCTGGAGGGCTACAAAATGCACCTGCTCCTGCAGCAGAGCCGGGAGTCCGCCCAGAGGGCTCTGGCCATCGCAGAAGACGTGGCCCACAGAACCGGGGACATGCGTTTCCGCCTGCAGAGAATCCAGCTGCTGATCCAGCTGGGAAACAGATCCTCCATCCTTTCAGAATGTGAGACACAGTTTCGGACAGCGCCCGCACTGGACACCCTGCAACCCTATCTTGAAGCCCTCTCGCTCCTTGAGCACAACGAAGAAATATTGAAGCTCGCTGCCTCGGATTCCTTCGTGCAGTCGCTGATGACGCCTCCCAGCCCGGAGAACGCACCCGTCTGGCTTCAGTGTGCTCTGGCTGCGGCAGCCACAGAGGACGTGGAGCAGGCGGAGTCCTACGAGCTACCCATATGCCAGTGCGGTTCCAAGGAAACAGAATATTTTTATCTTTGGTCTTTGATAAACTTGTACAGCAAAAAAGGCCTGCGGGAAAAATGTGAAGCGCTGAAGCCCCGTCTGACAGCCCTCCTGCCACAGGTGGAGGAAAACCCTTACTGCGCCGCACGGGAGCGCCAGACCATCGACGCCCTCTGACTCAATGCTCCGTTGTATTTCCTGCAAGGCCTGATTGCTGGACTTTCCCCGCCCCTCTAAGGTACACTTCAGAAAAAGCCGGCTTCAAAGGGAGCCACATTGCAGAATTGCGGACGCAGTGCAGAAAAAAGCGCATTCATGCGGATGTGGCATCTAAGAAGCGGACACTCAGAAGCGGACAAAAGCAAAGACAAGAGGGGCAGGTAAAATGAAAACACAGCACACAGCAGACAAGGACTCTACAAGTGCAGACAGAATGTCAACAACGGCAGACAAGAGATTGGCAAGCAACGCATCATCATCAACAAGCAGGACATCGGCGGGCAAAGTGTCACCCGTCAGAGCCGCAGCCGGCAAAAAGCAGCGAATGTACCATTATATGTCAGATCAAAAAGGAACATGCCTGCTGCTTTTCATACTGTTGATTCTGTCCACCACCGGCGGAAACTTATTTTCCCTCGTCATGAGCTCTCTGGTGGACAGCGCAGGCAAAAGCCCGGAGGAACTCTGCTACACGATTATCGGAAGCTCCCTCTTCGTGACAGTCACCCTGTCTCTGGAGCTGTTCTACAGTTACACCAAGACCAGACTGCTCACAGATGCCAGATATCGTCTGAAGCGGGATCTCTTCAGCGGCATCATGGGCCGGAGCGTATCCGATTTCGATGCCGGGAACAGTGCGGAGTACATCAATGAGCTGGGAAACAATGTGGGCCTATTGGAATCGGTCTATTTCGGCAACCTGATCCGCATACTGGAAAGTCTGGTCAGCTTCTGCTCAGCTGCCATCCTATGTATCCTGATACAGCCTGTCATGCTGGTGCTGATGATCCTGCTGGCGTTTGCCGCCAGAGCCGTGAGCAGGCTGACCTCCGGCCCTCTGGAAAAAAGCATGAAAAGGCAGGTAGAGCACACGGAGGCCTATACGGCGGAAATCAAAGATGATTTCGGGGCCTTCCGCCTGATCCGCTCCTACGGAGTGCTGTCCTTTATCCTGCGCAAACACGACAAGCGGAACCGGGAGGCAGAAAACGCCAAACGGCAGAACGCCAACTGCAGGATGCTGTGCGCAGGGGCCGGGGAATATGTGGGCCTGCTCTCCACAGTGCTGGTGATGGGGCTTGCCGCCTATTTTTCCCTGAAGGGAATGTTCTCCGCCGGTCTGGTCATCGCCTTCGGACATCTGATCGGCCATATCGTATCGCCCATCACTTCGATTCCCTCCATCATCGCAGATTTCCATTCCTCCAGGCCTCTGCTGGAACGCTTCGGCGCACTGCTGGAGCAGAAGGACAAGGACGGCAGCCAGGACCTTTCCGACTTCCGGCAGGCTGTCTCTCTGGAAAATCTCTCCTTCCGGTACACGGAGAGCAAAAATGTACTGCAGGGTCTGTCTTTCCGATTCGAGGCCGGCAAACACTATCTGGTGACGGGCAGCAGCGGAAGCGGCAAGACCACGCTTTTGTCCCTATTGTCTGGGTACTATCCAAATTATGATGGCTCTATCTTGATCGACGGCATAGAACTGCGGCAGATCAAACAGGCCTCCCGCTGCGCCCTCATCGGAACCGTTTCTCAGGACACGTTTCTCTTTCAGGATACGCTCCGAAACAATATCTCCTTGTATGATGAAAGCTACGGAACTCCTGAAATCGAAGCAGCAGTAGAGCAGGCCGGCCTGAAGCCCCTTGTAGACTCCCTCCCCGAAGGCCTCTCCACCATGATCGGTGAAAACGGAAAGAATTTCTCCGGCGGAGAGCGGCAGAGGCTCAGCCTTGCGAGGGCGCTTCTGCGAAAGAGCAGGATTCTGCTGCTGGATGAGTTTACCGCAAATCTGGACGCAGAGACAGCCGAAAAGATCGAGGAGGCACTGCTGGAACGGAGGGACTGCCTCACCATCACAGTGACCCACCACCTGAGGCCGGACGCCCTGGCCCGGTATGACGGCCGGCTGTCGCTGGAGGGGTAGAGGACAATCCCTCCGGCAGCCTTTAGAACACTCGGAAATATACGTGCGCACGGAATCAGTCTCTATGGGAATCTGACATGCGGCAGTATCGAGGAATGTTATGGGCGCATTAAGCCTTACACTATTTCGTATGTCATTCGGTAAAATACTTTTCCACATCCTGCCTGCTCCTCAATATTGCGTCCCTGCGGACACCGCAGTGCTCCGCCAGTTTTACTGATCCTGCAAAGGCATCGTGGGCCATCTCCGAGAACGCCCACTCCACCAGTGAATCGAATTCCTTTATGTCCGCCTCCACCTGACTCATCACGGCCCGGTACTGCCAGACAAGCGCTTCGTCCAGCTCCAGCTTGTTCTGGCGGTACTGCTGTATCGTTTTCTGTTCCTCCTCCGACATGGCTGTCTTTGCTATCTCGTACAAGAACATGCCCGTCATGTTTCCGATAACGGCGCCAAGAATAGGCACCGGAATGATTACGCTCCCTAGGATAGAGGAAACTGCGCTCACTGTGGCATCGAGACAATATACCTCGGAACGGATAAAAAATTCATCCTTGTCGATGGCTCCTGCCTTCAGCCTGCCTGCTTCGGCCGCCACACCAAAGGCCGCAGTCACCAAGGAGGAGGCCACCTCTGCCGGAGTCGCAGTGAAATTCGTCATTCCATAGACAACCGCTCCTCTCACGCCGCCCTTTGCACCGGCCCCTGCCGTGTCCATCCCCAGCTCCTTCCAGTCGTCCGCATCAAATGAAGACAGCTTCTTTCCAGCCCTGCGTTTCCTATAGATCCCCATGCAGAACGCAGTGCCGCCCTCCGCCAGTGCGGACACCGCCGAGACCCGGGACAGCTCCTTCGCAGAGGGCCTGCTTTTCTCATACAGCTGCTTGCGCTTTTCCTGATCCCGTCTCCGAAGCTGCTGCTCTTCCTCTGCCACCGTGCTGTCCGCCGCATCCCTCTGGGTGTCCCTATAGCCGATGACAGAAGGCTCCACGTCAGAGAATTCTATGTCCCCATGGTCAAAGAAATTTCTGACATACTTCCAGAGCCTATAGTCCTCGCCTACTCAGGTGCTTCTCCACAAACTTCTGTTGGTAATTGATCCCATGCCCTATATAATCCACTGGTCCGTTGTCGTCGATGAGATAATGTCCCCTGCCTGCCCCGTCCAGCAGACTTCTGGCATTTTCAAAATAGACCTGCATCCGCTCTGCGATAAAACCGTGCATCCCCTTGATTCCGCCACGGTCTGACGCCACCAGCCTGTTTATGGACTGCTTCAGCTCCTCCAGCTCTCTCAGGGCATCTTCCAGCCGGACATCCTGCCGGGACAAGCTGTGCAGCAGCTCCTCCATGCGCTGGACGTTCAGATAGCCGATCCACGAGGCCACGGCCTGCTCCTGCGTACTCTTTATCAGTTTTTCTGCATTCATCGGTCTCCCGGCATTTGTGGATCCTTTTGCATTCATACGCCGTACCTCTACACCTTTTTGTTCAACATCTCGGACAGCGAAAAAGTATCATTCACCAGTCCGCCGAACTGCACTCTGATTTCATCATCGAAATCCCGGAAATCCCTTCCTCTGTACTGGTTCAGATCTTCATACAGCTTTTTCATCTTTCCATACAGGAGGACAGTCTCTTCGCTTAATTGCAGCACCTTTCCGTTCATCTCGCTCATCTCCCCGGTGCGCTTCCTGATCTCCTTCTCCTCTTTAGCCGCATTATCTGCAATTTTTCTGTTCTTGACGCTCAGCACCGATGTGGATATCACTACTGCGCCTCCCGCTATTGCCCAGCCCAATGGCCCTGCCAGCATCAGCAGCGCCTGTCCGCCCGCCATCCCGGCGCCGCCTGCCGCAAGGGTACCTCCGCCCAGCCATGCCAGAGCGGCACTTTTGGCCGCAGCCCCGGACAGAGCCGATATAGCCGTGCCCGTGGAGGCCGTCCCGAATGTGGTGGCGATCCACATGGCCACCGTGGGCGCAGCGGCGGCCACCGCCGTTCCCCCGGCCACACCGGCGGCAATGTTCACGCCGGCTTTTTTCGCTACAAGGGATGCCTCTGCGGCATATTCTTCCGTCTTGCTGAATTTTTTCCGCTCCAGTCTGATTTTTTCCGTGACGACCTCGTATTCCTTCGGACTGTTTGCAATGCTGTTGACCAGAGTCTCAATGGCCAGAATCAGCTCAATGGAAATCCGTCTGCGCTCATACAGACGCTGAATCTCCTTCTGCCCCTTATTCAGGGTACGATTATATGCGTCCAGCGACTCCCCGTAGCTCTTCAGCACCTCTTTTTTGTATCCTGAAAAAAACATCCGCCTCTGCTCCTCTGCTTTATCCGAAGGCCCCTGACTGATTTACGCATCCGCATCGGCTCCTTCCGCCGCCTTGTCTCTGCGGCCTCATTTTGCGTCTTGCCTTTGCGAAGCTCACTCTGCGCCGACAGCTTTCGCCCTTATGACCAGTTCCATGTGATTGGTTTTTTGGTTAATTTATTGCGATCAGTTCCTTATGAAAAACTGTGGTCAACTATGAAAGAAAAGGGGATAACCCAATATTCCCTTATCAAAAAATATCATGTCAGCGCCGGGCAGCTCTCCAGACTGCGCAAGAATTCTTATGTCAGCACCCACACCATAGATGTGCTGTGCGACATTTTAGACTGTGGCGTGGAGGACATTATGAGCCATGTCAAGAGCCCTTCCGGCGCAGACGGCATATGACCCGAAACACGGATCCATGTCCGCCGTCTGCGCCACTCCATTCTCCACCTCGGATAATCAATGAAATAATCTAACATCCTCCTCATTTTCCTTTCATCGGTATTATACACCCCAGATATGACACGATATGTCCATCCCAAGATATAAATCAAAAAATATCTAACAGAATCTGCCAGTACTCCGTACCAGAAGTTCTTATGCGAACTTTGGAGGATGTTTTTACAGCTTAAAGTTCTCCGGCAGCGGCACAATCTGCTTTTCTATGCCTTATACGCCGCCTTCTTCCTGACAGCTACGTGATATAGCTGTGTTGCGGACTCTGGATCTCCGATATGAGCGGCAATCTCTTCCGCACCGGCTTCCGCATCATACTTGTTTGTCGCAAATTTGCGCCGAAATATATGCAGCCCGTCTGAACGGGCATCCAGCTCCCTCCATAGGTCTGCCGTCCCCCTGTCAGTCAGGTGCTTTCTGACGGGACCGTCTGTCCGGTGTCCCCATCCTTTCTCTCCTTCAGCAGAAACCGCTCTCCCACATAAGTCCGCACCGGGTTTCCCCGGACAATGCGGTAGTGCTCCGTCCATGCGACGTCCGCCTGCCGTTCCTGCTGCTCCTGCTGCAGGCCGGCAAGCTTCTCCCGCATCCTCTCCATGGCCCTCTGCTTATTCTGGAACTGGCTCCTCTCCTCTGTGGACCGGGTCACGGTTCCGGTAGGAATGTGGATGACCCGCACTCCGGTCTCCACCTTGTTCACGTTCTGGCCTCCCTTCCCGCCGCAGCGGAACTTCTCTATGCGGTATTCTCCATCTGTCGCCACCTGAACCGCCTCCGGGACGATGCTCACGTCCACATACCAGTTCTTCCTTTTATGGTTCCTGCGGAAAGGGCTGCTGCAGATCCAAAGCACCGTTCCCTCCAGGCCGCCTAAGTCATGCTCCGTCCGAAAACGGATAGAATCCAGACACCCCCTCTCATGGCCTTTGGTTTCTGAAATGATTTCCAAATTCCCGTATTCTTTTTTTAGCGCCTCAAACAGCTTCGCCACAGCCAGCTGGCATTCGGCAGGTCCCTGTCCTGCGCTGATCTGAATAATCATAAACTTGTACCTCATACAGTTTTGGGTTTTACTATAGTCATACGGTTTCGTATTTTCCTGCTATCTCTTCTGACGGGCATCCTTGCTCCCGGCCTTGTAATTATAGACCGGCTTCAGGATCTCCGTTATCCTGACGGTATCCCCGATTCGCTCGGCAATCTCCGTAATGGAGCGGTAGGCAAAGGGAGCCTCGTCCAATGTGTCCGCCCCTACGCAGCTACTGTAGATACCTTTCATTTCCTTTTTGAAGTCCGATACGGTATAGCTGTTCTTTACGTCTTCACGCTTCAGTCTCCTGCCGGAACCATGGGGCCCTGAACGGTTCCAGTCCTCATTGCCCAGACCGATGCCCAGAATCATGCCGTCCCGCATGTTCGCCGGGATGATTACTCTGGCTCCCTCTTCGGCGGCGATGGCCCCCTTGCGGAGCACCCCTGAAGCATCCAGATAATTATGGGCCACCGAGAACTGCTCTGACGCCTTCCATTTCATCCCTTTCAGGATTTCCCTGACGATGACCTGTCGGTTCAGTTCGGCATAGTCTTGAACGATCTGTACGTCTTCCCTATAGGCTTCCTTTTCGTCCCCCTCCAGATAGCTCATGTAATAGGGAACCTC
>CANOFQ010000020.1 GCA_947565325.1 uncultured bacterium | reverse complement strand
AGCGTTATGCAGTCTGGTTTCACGGCAAGTGAAATCGTTAAGCAGTATAAATTGCACAAAAAATTAAAAAATGTATGAATATACACCAAATTTTCGAAATGAACAGCGGGAACACTTTTCCGAAAGAGGAGAAAATAAGTATATGAAGCTGAGGATCGGCGGAGGGAAGGATGTGGGAATAAGATGGGAGACAAGAACAGGGAGCAGATGAAGAAGGGAGAAAAAGGCGACTCTGACACCGGCAGGCGGGAGCTGGTCATGTGGACGAAATACCTGCTGGATATCATGTTTTACGGAGGGATTGCGGTGACGGCGACTCTGCCGCTGAGCGTGAAGCTGATAGGGGAGAACATGCCTACACTGGTGGAACATTACGAAGAGACCGTGATTATATACTTCGTGCTGGGAGTGTCCGCAGTAGTGCTGATACGGGAGCTGCAGAAGATTTTCAGGACCGTTCTGAGGGGAGACTGCTTCGTGGAGACGAATGTGGCCAGTCTTCGGAAGATGGGGAACTGGAGCTTCTTCATTGCCCTGATGGCGGTGGTGAGGAGCGTTGTCTATATGACCATCGCCATGCTGGTGGTGATACTGGTGTTTGTGATCGCAGGTCTGTTCAGCAAGGTACTGTCCTATGTCTTTGAGGAGGCGGTGCGCTATAAGCAGGAGAACGACCTTACCATATAGGCAGTCCTGGGCCGGGATGCCGGCGGGGCCAGCGAAAGGGTGAATAAAAAATGGGAATCATAGTGAATCTGGACGTGGTGATGGCAAGGCGGAAGATGAGCCTGACAGAGCTTTCCGGAAAGGTGGACATAACCCTTGCGAATCTGTCCGTGCTGAAGAACAGCAAGGCGAAGGCAGTGCGCTTTTCCACGCTGGAGGCCATCTGCAGGGCGCTGGACTGCCAGCCGGGAGATCTTCTGGAATATGTGCCGGAGGAGCCCGGCGATAAGGAAATCGACGGGGGCTGAGGAGCCGGGCAGTGCGGGAAGCCGGAATGCAGAAATAGGAAGAAGCAGGTATAAACATGCGGCTCAGGGGCAGGTAAAAGCAAGCGGGCAATATCAGAAACGGAATAATATCGGAAACGGAATAGGGAATAAAAGCATGGGCAAGGCAGGCTGTATATTGTGTCATGCGTATCATGCGGGAACTGGAACAGGAGGAACAGGATCATGGCAGGAATGGAACAGAATGTGTGGGCAGATAATGCGGGAGGAATGCCGCAGGACGGGACGGTTCAGGGAGGCGGCTCTGCGCCCGTCGGAACAGAAAGCTGGAATCAGACCGCCGGAGGCCGGAACCAGTCCATGGGAGGCATGGCGGGGAGCCAGAACCCGTCTGCGGGGAACATGACGGAGAGTCCGAACCGGGCTGCAGGGGGCATGGCAGGAGGCCAGAACCCGTCTGCAGGGGGCCGGAATCAGACCGTGGGGAACGGGCCGGTCATGGGCCCGCAAGGCCGGGTGATGCCGCCGCCCATGGTGATGCCCGTGACGGTGCAGCCGGGACAGTGGAACGCCCAGAATCCTCAGGGCATGGGAGGGCCGGGATATGCTGCCGCACAGGCATACACGGTGGTGCAGGGAGGACCGCCTGCTGAGACCCCGGAGACCAGACGCATGAAGGAAAATTATGCCTTTCTGGTTCGGGCAGCGCTGCTGTACGGGATATTCTATGCTTTCTGTATGTACAGAAACGGCTCAGGAGTCACGTTCCCGTTCTTTGTGGCCGCCAGCCTCGGGTTTTTCTGTTTTTCCATGGCAAAGGTGGGGGTCTGCGGAGGAGAAGGCCGCACCGGGGAGGGCGTTCTGGGTCTGAAGAAGGGAAGCTTGTTTTATATCGTCACCATGCTGCTTCTTGGCATATCCACCTTCTGTACTGACGATGGGACGATCATATTCTTTAACAAGCTGGGTGTTTTTCTGCTGCTGATGAGCTTTCTGCTGAAACAGTATTTTGACACTTCAAAATGGAAGCTTGGGAAATATCTGGGCAGCATATGCCTGCTGGTGGGAGCCAGCGCAGGGGAGCTTGGCCGTCCCTTCTCGGACGGGGCCGCCTATAACAAGATCAGGGAGAAGAGAGAGGACAGGAGGGGCTGGTATATCGCACTGGGCCTGCTGGTCGGCGTGCCTCTGCTTCTGGTGGTTCTCCTGCTCCTTGCCAGCGCCGATGCGGTGTTCGGCCAGATGACTGCCCGGCTGCTGGAGAGCATCAGCTTCTGGGGGATATTCAATATCATGTTCCGCATTCTGCTGGTATTCTTCGGCGCCTATGCCCTGACGGCTTATCTGTGCAAGAAAAGCATCAGGGAAGAGGTGACGGACATGCGCAGGGGGGAGCCGGTGCTGGCTATTACAGTCACAGGGCTGCTGACTGTGCTGTACCTATTCTTTTCCGTGATTCAGATCGTGGGTCTGTTTCTGGGAAAGCTGCAGCTGCCGGAGGGCTATACCTATGCCATGTATGCAAGACAAGGCTTCTTCCAGCTGCTGGCGGTGAGCCTGCTGAACCTGATCATCGTTTTGTGCTGCATGAGCTTTTTCAGGGAGAGCAAGGTGCTGAAAATCATTCTGACAGTCATGTCGCTTTGCACTTTCATCATGATTGCCTCCAGCTTTATGAGGATGATCATGTACATCCGCTATTATTACCTGACCTATATGAGGATACTGGTGCTTTGGGGGCTGGTGTTGCTGGCGGTGCTGTTCGTGGGTGTGGTGGCCAACATTTTCCGCACGTCTTTTCCGCTCTTCCGCTATAGCATGGCGGCGGTGGCGGTTCTGTATCTGGCGCTGTCCTTCGGCCATCCGGATTATATCGTGGCAAGAGTGAACGTGGCCAATGCCCCTCACGGCGAGATGCTTCTGCAGCAGGAGGATAAGGGCCAGACGGCACAGGATCTTGAAAAAAGCAGTTCCGGCGGCTTCTTTCTGGCTCCTGAGCCCTATAAGGACTATGACTATTTAAGAACCCTGAGTGCAGATGCGGCTCCGGCGCTGGTTCCTTATCTGAGGGAGCTGGGGTACCATATGGAGGCGTTTTATGAGGAGGACGCAGTGGACTATGCCTCAGACACCGGGGCGTGGGAGAGCGGCTACGGCAGGTCCCACGTAAGCCGTTTCGGCTACTATTGGATGAGCAAGCTGCAGCGCAGCCTGAAGAATTTCGGCATCCGCACCTATAATGTGTCGAGGCATCTGGCGCTGCTGCAGTTTAAGTGAAGAATGCGTGTTCTGCTGCTGTGCGGACGGTGATTTTTTAAGGTCTGGAGCAGGTAAGGGGAGCATGATGCAGGGGGCCGGGCTGGAAGCGGCCCCCGTTAAAATTCTTCCTTAAAATTTCTGATTAAAAAATCAGTGTAAAAAATTCACATGTAAAAAATTCACATGTAAAAAATTCATTGTGGACAGCCTGATTTGATTGCAAACAGTGCCGGGGATACCATAGCGGATGTGCTGAAGGTCCTATTACTGAAGATGAATGTGCCTATGCCGGAGACAGAGAGGCTGACTGACAAGGTGAGGGAGAAAAAGATGGGCGAGCTATTTGCGGACATGGAGAAAATAGATATACAGGCGGAACGGCGGAACACGGCTGATGCCAGAAGGCAGGCAGATAGGGCAGAGAAGCGGGCGGATGCCGCTGAGACACGGGCCGATATGGAAGAGGAAAGAGGTATAAAGACGCTCATCGAGGTCATTCAGGAGCTGGGAGTGCAAAGAGATGCCGCCATACAGAAGCTCATGGAGAAAAGAAACCTGAGTCGGGAAGCCGCCCTAGAAAAAATGGATCGTTACTGGAAAGAGGGAAGGGAGCACCCGTAGCTTGCTGTGGGGAAGTCTGCTTTAAGAAATTTGGAGCTTTTTGTTGTTGGTTTTGCTATTTGGTTTTGTTATTTTTCGGAGCCAGTTGACATTTTCCAGCTAATGTGCTATTTTATATTTAAACTCGACATGTCGATACTTGACATATCGAGCACAGATGCAGAGGGGTGAGTTGATGAACGAAGCTTTGAGGAAAAAGTACATTCCTATGACGGAGACCATTTACTATACCCTTTTGGCTGTCATGACTCCAAGGCACGGATATGCCATCATGCAGTATGTCAGTAGCCTGACCAGAGGCAGGCTTCTCCTTGGCACGGGGACTCTGTATACCATGGTGGGCAGGCTGACGGCGGACGGCGTCATCGAGACGGTTCCTGATGACGGCAGGAAAGCGTACCGGGTCACGGGCATAGGTCTGGCGCTGCTGCAGGAGGAGACGGAGCGTCTGGCCCTGCAGCTTGCAGACGGGCGGGCGGTTCTGGAGGGCAGGACTGCCCTGAACGGTGAGCATATGCCGGAGGGCGGGCATGCTTTGAGCGGCGAACACATCATGGAGGATAGGAGCGCCCTGAGCGGCGAGCGCATCATGGAGGGCAGGACTGCTCTCCATAGGGAGTCCGCTTCGGATAGGGCGTTCACCATGATGGGAGCCGGAGCCATGGCGGAGAAGCTGAATCTTGAAAATAGGGGGGGTACATAGGGAGCAGAGAAAATGTGGTAAGGTTCTTGCAGATTGCGCCTGATCTGTCACAGCCTGCCCAGACGGCGATCCCGGGACAGTGTCTGTGCGAACGGCTGCATCTTCGGAGGGACGGAGAATATATCGCCGGACGGATAAAAGAAGAGGCCGGGAGAAAGAAAAAAGAGGCCGTAAGAAAGGGCCGGGAAAAGAGACAGCAGGCGGGAAAGGGATAAGAAAATAAATGAGACTTGAGGTAAAGGACATATACAAGAGCTTCGGGGAGAAGGAAGTGCTCCACGGGGTGAGCTTTCAGGTGGAGAGCGGAAAGGCGCTGGGGCTTCTGGGCAGGAACGGCGCAGGGAAGACCACGACCATCCGTATCCTGATGGACGTGTTTCATGCGAACAGCGGGGAGATCCTTCTGGACGGCAGAAGGTTCCGGCCCAGAAAGCACCAGATCGGCTATCTGCCGGAGGAAAGAGGGCTGTATCCCAAGAGGACGGTCATAGATCAGATGGTGTTTCTGGCCACTCTCAGGGGCATGAAGCCGGGGGAGGCCAGAGAGAGCGCAAAAAAGTGGCTTGCAAGGCTGGAGGTTGCGGAATATGAGACGAAGAAGCTGGAGACGCTGTCCAAGGGAAATCAGCAGAAGGTGCAGCTGGCGGCCACGCTGGTGAACAATCCGGACATCGTGATCCTGGACGAACCCTTCAGCGGTCTGGACCCGGTGAACTCACAGATCCTGAAGGACGTGGTGAACGAGCTGATCGGGGAGAAGAGGCTGGTGATCTTTTCCAGCCACCAGATGAGCTACGTGGAGGAGTTCTGTGACAATATTGCCATCATCAATCAGGGGCAGGTGGTTCTGGACGGCGAGCTGAAGGAGATCAAGAGGGAATACGGCAGGAACCGTCTGATGCTGGCGGCGGAGAACCGCACCATGGAGGAGCTTGCCCGGAAGATAGAGACAGAGTGGCAGGGACTTGCCAGAGTCTGCGGCAGGAAGAAGGAATTTCTGATTCTGGAGCCTGCGGAGGGCGCAGACAAGCGCACGCTGCTGGAGCAGCTGGCCCGGTCCGACGTGGACGTGGAGAAGTTCGGGCGGTACGAGCCCTCCCTGAACGATATTTTCGTGGCCAGGGTGGGGGAAGAGGCTTAAGGTGAATGTATTTTCAAGCTTTTCGCAGGATTGCATTTATATTTTTGTTGAATTGATGCTGCTGAATTGATGCCTGCCGAAGCAGGCAGAGAGGTATAGGAATGAGAAAATTTGCGATTGTTCTGAAGTATGAGCTGAAAGAGTATTTCGGCAACAAGATTTTCATGGGGCTGACCATCCTTCTGGCCCTGCTGGGAGTGGGGGTCCTGTTCCTGCCCCGGTTCGTGGACATGTCCGGTTTCACGGGCGTGAAGATCGTGGGCGGCGAGGATTCCGAGGAAACGGAGACCCCGGAGGGGGGGAGGCCGCTGTTCCTGTATGCGGATCAGGCAGGAGTGGTGCAGGAGGAGGTCCTTGCCCAGCTGTTTCCCAACGTGGAGTGGCGGCAGGCGGAGCCGGAGGCCGTAAGGGCATCCGTGGAGGCGCAGGAGGCGGAGGCCGGCTTCGTGGTGACGGGAAAGACAGAATATAAGTATTACGTCTTTAATAAGTCTATGACGGATCACAACACAGCCTTGTTTCAGGAGGCCATGCGCATGTTTTACCGCATGGACTACTGCGGGCAGAAGGGCTGGGATCTGGAAGAGGTGGCAGGCATGTACAATGTGTCCGTCACCGTGGAGGAAGAGGTGCTGAACAAGGACTCCGGAAGCAACTACTGGTACTGCTATGCCCTCGTGATCATCGTGTTCATGCTGATCGTATACTATGGACAGATGATTGCGGTCTCTGTCACCAACGAGAAGAGCAACCGGGCCATAGAGGTGCTGGTGACCAGCACCTCCTCCAACAGCCTGCTGTTCGGAAAGGTCATCGCAGGCGCAGTGGCGGGCGTGTTCCAAATGGGAGTGCTGCTGGGAGCGCTCCTCATCGCCTATCAGGCGAACCGGGAGCAGTGGGGCGGTATGCTGGACATGGTTCTGCACATCCCCGGAGAGGTGGTGGCGGCATTCGCCTTCTTCGGTCTGGGGGGATATCTGTTCTACGGCTTCCTCTATGGAGCCATGGGGGCGCTGGTCAGCAAGACAGAGGATATCAGCAAGAGTTCTTCCGGCCTGATGGTGGTGGTGATGGTGGTGTATTTCTTCTCCCTGATACAGCTTACGGACGTGGACGGAGTGGCCACCAAGATCTTGTCCTTCCTGCCCGTGAGCTCCTACAGCACCATGTTCGCCCGGATTGCCATGGGAACCGTGGCAGTATGGGAGATCGTGCTGTCCTTCCTGATACTGGCCGCATCTATCGTAGGGGTCGGGATGCTGGGAGCGAAGCTCTACCGCATGGGGACGCTTCGGTACGGAAACCCCATCAAGCTCAGCAGAGCGCTGAAGGATCTGAAAAAGAGCGAATAGCAGATGTGCAGATGTGTGCGCTTCATGAGACGGTGCAAGTAAGAGCCGTACAGATAAAGACAGCGCATATAGCATCATAAGAGCGAACAGCGGCGGAATGTGAGAAGGCCGGGACTTCCCAGAAGGGAGGTCCCGGCCCTGCGCCGCTTTATCCTGCGGCAAGGACATGGGCTTTCAGTACTGCTTTTTTTCCAGAAACTCAAGGAACCTTGTCACCAGCTTCGGATCGTAGACGATGCCGGCATTTGCCGCCAGCCGTTTCTTGGCCGCGTCTTTGGAGAGGAAGCCGCCGGTCACGGTGGGCAGGGTCAGGGATATGTAGTCGCTGACCAGATGGATGATCCGGGCCTCTATGGGAATCTGCTCTCCCTTGAGGCCGTTGGGATAGCTGGTGCCGTTCCAGTTCTCATGGGAACAGTGGATGATGTCGGCAATCATATAGAGCTCGTCAAAAAGTCTTGCCATGGTATAGCTGTGGGACACATGCATATGGATCTGGCAGGTCTCCTCCTCCGTCCGGGACTGGCCCCGGATCACGAAGGATTCGGGAAGCTTTGCCATGCCGATGTCCTGATAGTGGGCAGCCATGGAGGTCTCTTCCGCCCGCTCTTTCGGAAAGCCCAGATACAGTCCGAATTCCCGGGTCATGTCCGTGATGGCTTTCACTGCCCGTCTGTCCAGAATCTGCTTGTCGTAGAGCCTTTCCATGATATAGTCGTGAACCCGCTGCTCATGCTTCAGGACGGTCTTGTTCTGGTACATCTTGGCATCGGCTCTGGTGAAGCAGTCCTCCAGAGTCTCGGTGTCGCTGATCCATTCTGCGGCGCCCATCGCAATAGAAAGGGGAAGGTTGAGGCTTTTGTCCTTCTGGCAGTTGCGGGCAACCCTTCGGCAGTAGTCGAGAGCCGTCTCCAGAGAGGTGTCAGGGAGAATGATACGGAACTCGTCTCCGCCGCACCTTGCCACCAGCCAGTCGCTCTTGGCCAGATCCTTCATGATCTTGGCCATGGTCTTTATGAGAAGATCTCCGGGCTCATGGCCGAAGATGTCATTGGTCAGCTTCAGAAAATTGGCATCTGCCGAGATCATGCAGATCCGGCGGTCCTTCTGCCGGGCGTACAGGGCGACGGCCTCCTCGAACTTCCGGCGGTTGTAGAGTCCGGTCATGGAGTCCCGCTCCGCCAGCGTCTCCAGAATGTCCCGCTGCTTCTGATGCACCAGCTCCTGACTTTCCAGAGCATCTATCAGCGACCGCAGATAAAGGTTCTTATGCCCCAGCTGGGAGAGCTGCTCTGCCAGAAGGGAGAGTGTGTCCAGAATGTTCTCGAATTCCTTCCTGGTCTTTACGGGGGTGCGCCGGATGCCCTCAAGGTATGAGTCCTCGTCTATCTGGAGGGAACGTGCGATGCTGCGGTATTCCTCTTCGCTCGGCTCTTCGCCGGCAAGACGCACCTGCCCTACCATGATGCTGAACATATGGAGCCCGTCCACCGTGATGCCGATGCCTGCGTTGATCAGCCCCGAGGGCCGGCAGCGGCAGATCCGGGGAGATGCCTCCTGACCCTGACAGAGGGACAGAAGGGACTGCTCACAGAGTACCCGCCCCAGAGAAGAGCTTTTAATGATGTCGGGGCAGAAGCGGCAGTATTGGCTGTCGGCGGTAAAGCGCTCTCCCTGAGGGCTGCGGATGCTGATGCCCACCTGCAGGCTGGCAGACAAGGAATCTACCAGCTTCTGGAGAGAGTCTACGTCAAATATGTCATAAAAAGTATATGTATCTATGGGAATCACCTCTTTTACGGCTACTTATTAAATTTACCACAACTTGGGGGCTTTGTCTACAAGGATTTTTGGAGCAAAGCAATTGACATTTATATGGAAAAATGATATCCTATCTGGGAATGATGTGTATTCGAGAAGTAAACAGATGAAGACAGTGGTGAATGGCATGGATAGGCAGCAGGTACTGATTGTTGATGACGAAGAAGTAAATAGAGCGATACTTATGGAGATGTTCAGGGACGCTCCGGAGGAATATACCCTGCTGGAGGCTGAGAACGGCCTGAATGCGGTTCGCCAGATGGAAAACAACAATAATATTGTGCTTGTCCTTCTGGACGTGGTGATGCCGGTAATGGACGGGTTCAAGGTGCTGGAGTATATGCAGGAGCATGGCCTGCTGGATGAGATTCCCGTGATTCTGATCACCGGGGAGACTGTCAAGGACAGCGAGGACAAGGCTTATTCCTTCGGCGTGGCGGATGTGATCCACAAGCCCTTCTATCCCCATATCGTCAAGCGCAGGAGCAGCAACATCATAGAGCTGTACCAGAACAAGCGCAATATGGAGATCCGCCTGAAGGAGCAGGAGGAAGCTATCCGTGAGCAGGAGAGGGAGATCCGCGAGACAAACGAGTTCATGATAGATGCGCTGAGCTCCGTGGTGGAGTCCCGCAGTGCGGAGACCGGTGACCATACCAAGAGGATCAAGTATTATACAAGGATCATGCTCCGTCATCTGAAGGAGCATTTCCCCAAGTACGGCCTGACCAATGGGCAGGTGGATGCCATCTCAAGGGCCTCCGTGCTGCATGACATCGGCAAGATCGGCATACCGGACGCCATCCTTTTGAAGCCCGGAAGGCTGACGGCGGAGGAGTATGAGACCATGAAGTCCCATACGGTCATCGGCTGCGACATACTCGAAAAATTCTACAGAAATCAGACGACAGAATTCTACCGTTATTGTTATGATATCTGCCGCCACCATCACGAGAGATGGGATGGCAGAGGCTATCCTGACCATCTGGCAGGGGATGCGATTCCTGTCAGTGCGCAGATCGTGGCGGTGGCCGACGTATATGACGCACTGGTCAGCCCAAGGGTGTATAAAAGCTCATTTACCAATGACAAGGCATTTGAGATGATCATGAACGGTGAATGCGGACAATTCTCGCCGGATATATTGGAGTGCTTCAAGCTCGCCAAAGAGGACTTCTTTAATATTATGGAAGTGATTGGAGCGGTTGATTTTTCGTAATAGGAAGAGGGTATCGGGCAGCAAGGAAGCGAGGGCGTTCCGCTGCCTTTTTGATTCGGGACAAACGGTGCGGCTCCCTGGGGGCCGGGGAAGGCGGGGTTGGCATGGAGGATGAAAACAGCATATTTCCCATGGAGGAAGCGCTGGAAATGATTCTCTTCTTCAATAAGGAAGGGATCATTTCCTATGCCAATGCCGCCGCAAGGACAAAGCTGGGATACGGGGAGCCTGGGGGTTCGGAGGACGGTCTGCGGGGCAGGAGCATCGGAGAGGTTTTCCCCCATCCCTTCAGGGACGGCAGGGAGAGAACGGATTATTCTCTGGGCGGAGAGCAGCAGAAGCTGGTGGCATACCGCAGAAACAAGACCTGCTTCCCGGTGGAGGCCAGGATCGCCCCGGGCCGGGGCGGCGGGGAGCTTTTCGTCTGCATGGCCAATGATATTCTGGAGCAGGAGCATCTGGGCCGGGAGATCGGGCAGATCCGGGAGGAGGCCAGACAGGCGGCCAAGGCCAAGTCGGAGTTTGTGGCCAATGTGACCCATGAGCTTCGGACTCCGGTGAACGGAATCCTGGGCAATGTCCGGGAGCTTTTAGGGGATGTGAGGGACGACAGGACAAAAAAGGCCCTGCTGCTGATGGAGCGCTGCTGCGGGGACATGAACAAGATCATTGACAACATTCTGGACTTTTCCAAGCTGGATGCGGGGAAGTTCGTTCTGGAGTCCCGCAGGTTCAACATCAGGAACATGGTGGACTATGTCAGGGAGCAGCACAGGGGCAGGATTGCAGAGAAGGGGCTGGACTTTTTCGTCACGGTTTCCCCTCAGGTGCCTGAGTACGTGATCGGGGATGAGCTGAGGATGGTGCAGATCCTCAACAATCTGCTTTCCAATGCACTGAAGTTCACCGCCGTGGGGAAGATCACGCTTCAGCTGCTCAGGACCGCCAGATCAGGCGACAAGGTGGAGCTGTTCTTTATCGTCTCCGACACGGGCATCGGCATCGGGGAGGAGGACAGGGATAAGCTGTTCCAGAGCTTCTCTCAGGTGGATGCCTCTATCTCCAGAAAGTACGGCGGGACGGGTCTGGGTCTAAGCATCTGCAAACAGCTGGTGGAGCTGATGGGCGGCCGTATCGAGGTGGAGAGCGAGAAAAACAGAGGGAGCACGTTTTCCTTCTCCGTCTGGGCAGGCGCCGACGGGGAGGATGCCTCACAGCCCCTTTCAGACGACATTGCCGGCGATGCGAACGACGATATCAGGACGGCCTTCAGGCAGATGGCCCGTCAGGCCCGGGAGGAAGGGGACGGCCCGGAGGATGTGCGCAGGTACGGCACGCCGGAAAACAGGGAGGCCCTTCGCAGAAACCTGTCGAAGCTGATCCTGTGTGTGGAGATGGAGAACTGGGAGAAGGCGGAGATGTTCATGGAAGCCGCCAGACAGCTGGCGGAAGGCGCGCCTCCCGAAGTGAAGCGGGCGGCCCTGCGGCTGAAGATGGCCATCCAGAAGGAGAGCTATGAAAAGGCAGCCGCTGAGCATGAGAAGCTGAGCGAAGCGCTGGGCCGTGAGGAAGAGAGAGACGGGGAGCACAGACATGGACTATAAGGGCAGGGACAAGGCAGTCGTCCTGATCGTAGACGATCTGGAAGTGAACAGAGCCGTGCTGGAGGAAATCATCGGGGACATGGGATGCCGCCCGGTTCTGGCGGAGAGCGGAGAGGCCGCTCTCAGGGCTGTGGGGGAGCAGTGCCCGCAGCTGGTTCTGTCAGACATTTCCATGCCGGGAATGGACGGCTACGAGCTGTGCAGGATCCTGAAGGCGGATAATAGGACAAGGGATCTGCCGGTGATCTTTATCTCGGCTTTCGATGAACCGAAGGATATCGTGGAGGGCCTTACGCTGGGCGGGGCCGACTATATCACGAAGCCCTTTATCCCGGAGATCGTTCAGGCCCGGGTGGGGATACATCTTAGGCTCCATGAGGCAAACAGCAAGCTGCAGGAGATGAACCGGCGGCTTCAGGCCTCCGTGAGAGAGCAGCTCAGGCAGATCGAGCAGGAGAAGAAGGATGTGCTCTATGCGCTGGCTGCCATTGCGGCTCAGAACTCCTGCTATCAGAAGGAGCATATCGAGCGGATGCGCCGCAACTGCGGCATCCTTGCCCAGGGGATGCAGCTCTCCCCCCTTTTTGGGGATAAGATATCCGATGCCTACATCGATACCATAGAGCTGGCGGCGCCCTTGTGTGACATCGGGAACATAGGGGTCCCGCAGGAGCTGCTGAGGAGACAGGCGGCGCTGAGCGAGGAGGAGATGGACACGGTGCGGCAGCACACCCGGATCGGTGCGAGGCTCCTTGAGGATCTGCATGTGGGAAAGGATTACAACGACTTTGTCAGAATGGCTGTGGACATTGCCCACTATCATCATGAGAACTGGGACGGGAGCGGCTACCCGGAGGGGCTGGCAGGCGCCCGGATCCCGCTGGCGGCGCAGATCGTCTCCGTGGCGGAGGTGTACTGTGCGCTGACCGAGAAGAAAAACTACAGCAGGGAGGAAGCCCTTGAGATCATGGAGGGGGAGGCGCAGGTGAAATTCAACCCCGACATATTCAAAATCTGTCGAAGGATATCCCGACAGCTGTGCTGACGAGGCGATAGATATTGTTTCAGGAGGTATGGGAAGCTGTGATTAAGGACGAGGAATTTCAGAGAATTACGGTATTCATGAAACAGCGCTACGGCATTGATCTTGCACAGAAGAAGGTCATCGTGAACGGGCGGCTGGAAAACTATATCAAACGGGGAGGGTGGCACAGCTTCGACGAGTTCATGAACGCAGTGGAGCATGACAAGACGGGGAACCAGGAAAAGATGCTGGTGAATTTCCTGACCACGAATCACACCTACTTCATGCGGGAGTTCGAGCATTTTGACTATTTCAAAAGCGTGGTTCTGCCATGGCTGAAGCAGAAGGAGAGTGCGAGGAGAGATCTGCGGATCTGGTGCGGCGCTGCGTCCTCAGGGGAGGAGCCTTACATGATCGCCATGGTGCTGTACGACTTTTTCGGCATGGAGAGGAATCAGTGGGACACGAAGGTGCTGGCCACGGACATCTCCACGAAGGTGCTTCAGAAGGCAATTGCCGGGATCTACACCGCAGAGCAGATGAAAAGCATCCCTGACCAGTGGAGAAAGCATTTCTTCACGCCCCTTGCGGGGGGCACCCAGTATCAGGTGGTGCCGGAGCTGAAGAAGGAGGTCATTTTCCGCCAGTTCAACCTGATGGATCCTTTTCCCTTCAGGAAAAAAATGCATACTATATTTTTGCGCAATGTTATGATATATTTTGATGAGAAGACGAAGCGGGAACTGGTCCAGAAGGTATATGACGCTCTGGAGCCGGGAGGGTATCTCTTCATAGGTACCACGGAGACGCTGGACAGGAACAGCACGCCGTTTCAGATCATACAGCCTTCCATATTCAGAAAATGAACAGGGCAGGCTGGGGAGGGACAGGTTAGAGTATGAGGGCCATTAAAGTTTTGATCGTAGAAGATTCCATAGTATTCAGGGAGCTGCTGGTGCAGAACCTGAGACGGGATCCTGCAATCGAGGTGGTAGGCACAGCCAGAGACCCGTATGAGGCCAGAGATGCCATACTGGCGCTGAAGCCGGACGTGATGACTCTGGATGTGGAGCTTCCCAGAATGAACGGGATTGAATTCCTGCGGAAGCTGATTCCTCAGTATCCCCTGCCGGTTGTGGTGATCAGCTCCCTGAGCGACAAGGTCTTCGACGCCATGAACGCCGGGGCGGTGGATTTCGTGGCGAAGCCGGCAGTGTCCAGCAGGAGGGAGCTGGAGGACTTCATCAAGAACGAGCTTCTGGTGAAGATCAAGATCGCTTCCACTGCCAGAATCGGCAATATCAAGAGGAATGCCAAGGTGAACCAGGAGGAGCAGCACCCCTCCGTGAGGAGGGGCAACCTGATCGTGGCCATCGGCGCTTCCACGGGGGGGACGGAGGCCACCTCCGCAGTGGTGCGGCAGTACGGTGCGGATATCCCCGGCATCGTCTGTGTGCAGCATATGCCCCCCGGCTTCACTCAGATGTATGCCAAGAGGCTGGACAATGAGTGCCGCATCCATGTGAAGGAGGCGGAGACGGGGGACAGGGTTCTGCCCGGCCATATGCTGATCGCCCCGGGCGGCGACAGGCATATGCAGCTGGTGAGAGTGGGGGGAGGCTATCAGGTGGAGATCAAGGCCGGGCCGAAGGTGAACGGGCACTGCCCCTCCGTGGACGTGCTGTTCGACTCCGTGGCAAAGGTGGCAGGGGCCGATGCGCTGGGGATCATCCTCACGGGCATGGGAGGAGACGGCGCAAAGGGGCTGCTGGCCATGAGGAAGGCAGGTGCGAGGACCATAGGTCAGGACGAGAGCACCTGCGTGGTATATGGAATGCCCAAGGTTGCATATGATCTGGGAGCGGTGGAATATCAGGAGAAACTGTCCGACATCGCTGGAAGGACATACGCTTTGCTAAATAAAATGTAAAGGAGAGAGACCATGAAGATTCTGTTGGCGGAGGATGACTTTACCACAAGAAAGTTTATGATGAATTTCCTGTCAAAGTACGGGGAATGTGATGTCACTGTGGACGGTATGGAGGCAGTGGATGCATTCATGATGGCTCTGGAGGACGGAGAGCCTTATGATCTGGTATGTCTCGATATTATGATGCCGGTGATGGACGGATATCAGGCGCTGATGGGGATCCGCAATCTGGAGAAGCAGAAGAGCATTCCTGAGGAAAAGGCGGTGAAGGTCATCATGACCACGGCACTGAACGAGGAGGCGAATGTGAAGATGGCTTTCGAGCTTGGCTGCACCATCTATTCCGGCAAGCCCATCGATCAGGGCAGGTTCGAGCAGGCGCTCAGGAAGCTGAACCTGATTTAACGAAAGAACAAGTACCTGCATAGAAAGGAGAAGGCTATGGCTGAGGATTTTAACACTGACAGCATGCTAGACATGTATCTCTTTGAGAACGGCCAGCTGCTGGAGCAGCTTCAGGAGACGGTTCTTGAGCAGAAGGATGCCGACAGCTTCGATGAGGACAGCATAAACGAGATATTCAGAACCATGCATACGATAAAGGGATCTTCCGGTATCATGATGTTCGACAATATAACGGCGGTGTCCCACAAGCTGGAGGACGTATTCTTTTATCTGAGGGAATCTCATCCGGACCATGTGCCCCATGTAGAGCTGGTGGAGCATGTATTGGAGGTGGAGGATTTCATCTCCAGCGAGATGGAGAAGATACGGGGCGGCGACACGCCGGACGGGGATGCCACCGACCTGATCAAGAATCTGGACGCATTCCTGAACAAGATCAAGAACGGAGGGGGCGAGGCAGGAAAAACGGTGCCGGAGCCGGTGCACGAGGAGCCCAAGCATTTTTACATCGCACCCGTGGCCAGCAGCGCCAGCCGTTTCTACAAGATATTCGTGCATTTCTTTCCCGGGACGGAAATGTCCAATGTCCATGCGTACAAGATCGTGTATGCGCTGAAGGAGATCGCAGAGGACATTCTGTACTCCCCGGAGGACATCCTTACGGATGAAAAGTGTGCGGACATTATACTGAAGGATGGCTTCCGGGTTCTGCTGCAGGCCCAGTGTACCGAGGAGGACGTGAGGGAGCTCATCGGTGTGGGATACGATATCGAGAAGGTGGACGTGTACGAATGCGACGCAGACCAGTTCCTTCTGGGCTTCGACTTCGGTGACGACCAGCCGCTGAAGGTCATCGATCTGGAGTCCAGCGTGGAGGAGATCGAGGCGAAGCAGGAAGAGGGAGACAAGGAGGAGAACGGGGAGGCAAAGGCCAAGGAGCCTGAGAAGCCGAAGCTCTCTCCCGGCGATTTCGTCATCCAGTCCAAGGAACCCGGCAAGCAGAAGAAGCTGGCGAAGGATAAGCCGAAGACCGAAAAGGCGTCATTCATCAGCGTCAACGTGGCGAAGATGGACCAGCTGATGGATCTGATCGGGGAGCTGGTGATCTCGGAGTCCGTGGTGCTCCAGAGCTCCGACCTGAAGGTGCCGGGGCTGAATCTGGACAATTTCAACAAGGCGGCAGCACAGTTGTCTTCTATTTCCAGGGATCTGCAGAACGTGATCATGTCCATGCGGATGGTGCCCCTGACCAATACCTTCCAGAAGATGAACCGCATCGTCTTCGACGTGTCCAGGAAGCTGGGCAAGGATATTGAGTTCGTCATGGTGGGAGAGTCCACTGAGGTTGACAAGAACATAATCGAACATATTTCCGACCCGCTGATGCATCTGGTGCGGAATGCCGTTGACCACGGTATCGAGACCAATGAGGAGCGTAAGGAGAGCAACAAGACGGAGAAGGGAAAGGTGACGCTGTCCGCAAGGACCGAGGCCGGCAAGGTATGGATCAGCGTGGAGGACAACGGCAAGGGACTGGACAGGGAGAAGATCATGGCCAAGGCCAGGAAGCAGGGACTTCTGGACGACAGCAAGCCGGAGAGCGCCTACACGGACAAGGAGGTCTATCAGTTCATCACGCTGCCGGGCTTCTCCACCAACGAGCAGGTCACGGAGTATTCCGGCCGGGGCGTGGGCATGGACGTGGTGGTGCAGAACATTCAGGCCATCGGCGGCACGCTGGAGATCGAGAGCACGCCCGGCTTAGGCAGCACCATGAGTCTTAAGATCCCCCTGACGCTGGCGATCATTGACGGCATCGTCATGGAGACCGGCACATCCTCCTTCGTCATGGAGACCGGCGTAATCAAGAAGTTTATCCGCGTAAAGCAGGATATGATGATAAATGAACCCAACGGTGACGAATATGTCATGATCAGGGGCGAGTGTTATCCGGTGATCCGGCTGGGCAAGTGGTACGGCCTGACGGATTATCAGGAGTCCGTTGAGGACGGAGTCATGTTGATACTTGAGGTGGAGGACAGAAAGATCTGTCTTCTGGTGGATAAGCTGGTGGGAGAGCAGGAGATCGTGGTTAAGCCGATTCCCTCTTATATCAAGAAGGTCAAGGGACTTTCCGGATGCACACAGCTTGGCGACGGCAGCATCGCTCTGATTCTGGATGCCCCCGGGCTGGTGGAGTAGGACACGGTCGGCAAGGCAAGGAGCCTCCTGCAAATGAGGCCGTAAAGGAGGTATATGGAGCGGAGAAGAGTGGGATTACAGAAAGGAATGGTAGATACATGAGCGAAATGGACAGCATGGGCATATATACCGATGGATCCGATACGCAGGAGGGCAAGTATATGACCTTCCGGTCAGGACAGGAGTATTTCGGTCTGGAGATTCGGTATGTGCAGCAGATTCTCCGGTATCAGGCGGTGACCATGATTCCGGAGACGGAGGACTACATCAAAGGGCTGATCAACCTGCGGGGGCGCATCATTCCCGTGGTGGACGTGGGAGTGCGGTTCAAGCAGGGGCAGTGCGAGTACAATGACAAGACATGCATCCTCGTGATCAATGTGAAGTCCACCACGGTGGGCCTTGTGGTGGAGCAGATCGCAGAGGTGGTGGAGATCAGTAAGGAGGATATCCTTCCTCCGCCTTCTCTGGGCAGGGGAGACAGAGCCCACAACAAGTATGTCTATGGCATCGGCAAGGTGGGGAATACAGTGAAGCTTCTGATAGATCCCGAGAAGTTGCTGTATGACGAGGATCCGGCGGAGGCAGAGCGGGAAAAAAAGAATGAGGAAGAATGAGAGGTAATGGAAGAATGAAAAACATGAAGATGAAGACGAAGATGATAATCGGTTTTGCGATTCCCATTCTGCTGACCTTTATCAACATCATAACCAGCGACCTGACCACGAAATCGGCTGCCAAGATCACGGATCCCGACAGGCTGGCGACCTATGTCAGGAACTGTACGATCTTCACATGGCTGCTGGCGGTGCTGTCCGTGGTGATAACTGCGGCGGTTGCGGTGGCCCTGATCAAGACCATCGAGAGGTCTGTGGTTCAGCTTTCCGATGCGGCCAAGGAGATCGCACTGGGCAAGGTGGATATCCACATGGAGAAGTATAACAACGACGAGTTCGGCGATCTGGTAGACGATTATACTCGAGTAATTGAGAACATCAAGAGTCAGGCGAAGATCGCAGAGGAGGTTTCGAACGGCAATCTGACCGTGACGGTGAACCCTAAGTCCGATGCGGACGTGCTGGGGCATTCCCTGAAGAAGCTGGTAGAGGATAACCTGAATGCCCTGACCAATATCAGTGAGGCCGGATCGCAGGTCACCATCAGCTCCTCTCAGGTGGCCAGCGCCAGTCAGGCTCTGGCACAGGGCTCCACGGAGCAGGCCAGCGCCATTGAGGAGATCACGGCTTCCATCGATGAGATCGCCGAGAAGACGAAGCAGAATGCGGAGCAGGCGAATTCCGCTGCCAGTCTGGTGGTGCGGGCCATCGACGACGTGAAAAAGGGCAACGCACAGATGCGCAGCATGGTAGAAGCCATGGAAGGCATCAATGCGGCTTCCGAGAATATCTCCAAGATCATCAAGACCATTCAGGACATTGCTTTCCAGACCAACATTCTGGCCCTGAACGCAGCGGTGGAGGCCGCCAGGGCAGGCGAGGCGGGCAAGGGCTTCGCAGTGGTGGCAGAGGAAGTGAGAAGCCTGGCGGCAAAGAGCCAGGAGGCTGCGGAGGAGACCTCCGAGCTCATCGAGGATTCCATCGGAAAAGTGAACGCAGGCTCCAAGATCGCAGGGGAGACGGCCAAGGCCATGGATGAGATCACCAAGGTGGTTCAGGAGAGCGAGCATATCATCAACGGTATCGCTGAGTCCTCCAACTATCAGGCCACCGCAGTGGCCCAGATCGAGCAGGCCATCTCTCAGGTGTCTCAGGTAGTGCAGACCAATTCCGCCACCAGCGAGGAATGTGCGGCGGCCAGCGAAGAGCTGTCCAATCAGGCTTCCCGGATGAGAGAGATGCTTTCCATCTACAATCTGGGCGGCGGCCACAGCTCCTCTTCCAGCAGGGGAAGCTCGAATTACGCTTCCGTGTCCAGTGCCAATGAGCAGGTGATTTCCTTGGGAGACGGTTTCGGAAAATATTGATAAGGCAGTATGCTCATTGGGACATGGGGATGGAAAGCCGGAGAGCAGGAGGTGTTTATGGAGCTGTTTGATGAATTGAGAACATTGGGCGTGGACATTGACGATGGACTGAAGCGCCTCATGAATAACGAGGGGCTGTACAAGAGGATGCTGGGACTGTTCGTGAAGACGCTGCGGAGCCAGTACGTGCCTATTGACTTCAATGCCGACGACTGTACGGAGGCCATTGAAAAGGCACATTCCATCAAGGGAACGGCGGGCAATCTGTCCATCACGCCGCTGTATGAGGCGTACAATGAGGTACTGACGCTGCTGCGCACCGGCAGGGCCGAGGAGGCGAGGCCGATCCTGGAAAGAATCATTCCGGTGCAGAACGAGATCATCGCCTGCATCGAGAAGTATACGGCGTAGCGGGTCCGGAAACAGAGAGATCGCTGAAAAAACAGCGCTGCAGGGGCAAGCCCCAGGGCGCTGTTTTTATTGTCTTGAGGTTCCTATATGAGATATAGATTATGGTGTTTTTCAATCAGAATCTTCTCGGCACATTAACAGAGACACAAATGCCCATATGGCCCCAATATATGCAAGATGCTGTATTTTTCCGAGGTACAAGGTACATTCTATACAAAATTGCGACCCCAAATATGGAAATTGGAGAAAAAACCGGGGAAAGGGGAAATGTTGACGGATAGCGCAGGAGTATGGTAGAATAAAATGCGGCAGGCCATAGGGGAGGTTATCCTATGGCCT
>CANOFQ010000019.1 GCA_947565325.1 uncultured bacterium | reverse complement strand
AGAACTGTTTTAGAAAAGGAGATAACGGAAACAAAAGATTTTCAGACTCCCTGAATGGCATTTCCCTGCAGCGCATGGGGCATTTTGTACTGCTTTGAAAATTTGGATGGCATATAGGTGTACATAAGATTGATATTATGAAGGTATAACTCCTGCGCCAGCCTATGGATGATATTCGTCCAGAAGATCGCAGAGTTCGGTCTGGACACGATCACGGACACATTTCTTTCAGCCTCCGTCTGCTCCAGCTCCGAGATGCCCTTAGTGTACCCCATTTCCTTCGCCTTGACCAGAATGCTCTCCCGAAGCGCTGCGGACACATTTGGATAATTGTTGAATACCTTCCAGACTGTTACCCGGGAAATGCCCAATGCGTCGGCAATATCCTGCATCGTCACCTTATTCATAGCGTCCCTCTCTTTAGTCACGTTCCCTTCTAGCTGCCCTGACGGACACTTATTATCATGCCATTCCCCCATTTATTTTAACATATTTAACATTTATTTACAATATTTTCCTATTGCCTCGTCCACCATACCGGCGATAGCCTTGATTTTGGGCATGTCCTCCTCCGTCAGTGCCGCCAGCGGCTTCCTCACGCCGCCCAGCTTCAGGCCCTCCCGCAGCTCCATGACCGCCTTGATGGCTGCATACAGATTCCCGTGGCAGCCGCAGAGGGCATAGATGATCCTGCAGGCATCATTCTGGACGGCCTGCGCCCTTGTAACATCTCCGTTCTTCATCGCATTGAATATCTCCAGATAAAGCTCCGGCATCACCCCGTAGGTGCCGCCTATACCGCCGTCCGCACCGATGGCCAGTCCGCTGACAAGCTGCTCGTCAGGCCCGTTCAGCACGATATGGCCCTCCCCAGCCGCATCCTTGAACATCTGGATATCCTGTGTGGACTCCGAGGAATTCTTCACACCCACCACTCTGGGATTCTCAAGCATTTTCTTGTATAGGGGCATGGTCAGCCTGACTCCTGCCAGCTGTGGAATGTTATAGATGATGAAATCCGTGTCCGGCGCAGCTGCCGAAATATCGTTCCAGTACTCTGCGATGGCGTGCTCCGGCAGATGGAAGTAGATCGGCGGAATCGCAGCTATGGCATCCACCCCCAGCGCCTGTGCATGGGCCGCCAGTTCTCTGCTGTCCTCCGTGTTGTTGCACGCCACATGGGCGATCACGGTCAGCTTGCCCGCTGCCTCCTCCATGACCGCCTCCAGCGTAAGCTTGCGCTCCTCCTTGCTCTGATAGATGCATTCCCCTGAGGAGCCGCACACATAGAGCCCCTTCACGCCCTTTTTCACCATATGTCTGGTCAGCTCCCTTGACCGCTGTGCGCTTGCCTTCCCGTCCTCCCCGTAGCAGGCGTAGAATGCGGGGATGATGCCCTGATATTTTTCAACCTTACTCATAATGCTTCCCTCTCTTTCCTATTTCAGTTTTTTCCATAATTCTATTCCTATAATTTTGTTTCTATAGTTTCGCTTCTTTAATATTGTTTCTTTAGTCTTATTTCTTTAGTTCTGTTTCTCTAATTCTATTTCTTCAGTTCTGTTTCTTCAGTTCTGTTTCTCCAATTTTATTTTTTCAGCTTTATTTCTTTACTTTTGCTTCTTTAATTTTATTTCTTTACTTTTGTTACTTTTGTTTCTTTAATTGCGGTAATTTTGTTTCTATAGTTTTGCTTCTTTAATATTGTTTCTCTATTGTTGTTGCTTTAATGCTGTTGCTCCTACTTTTGCTCTTGCTCTGCAAGCCCAACGGCACTACGGGCCTGCAGAGCCGGCCGCCTCTCTTTACTGCTTGGGTATGGCATTCACGAACCGTCTGGTAATGTCTCTGGGCCTAGTGATAGCAGTGCCCACCACTGCCGCATGGATGCCGCATGCAAATGCCTCCTGTAGCTGCCCCCTCTCCCAGATGCCTCCCTCTGCGATCACGGGAATGTTCAGATTCCCGCACATTTTCCGAAGCATCTCATAGCAGGGGATCTCCGTTCCCTCCGTCTCCTTGGTATATCCGCAGAGAGTGGTTCCCGCAAAATCAAAGCCCAGCTCCTGTGCCCTGACCGCATCCTCGTAGGTGGAACAGTCCGCCATGAACAGCATATCCGGATACTTCTCCCTCACCTGCGGGAAAAATTCACTTATGGTCATGCCGTTAGCCCGCATCCTGTCCGTGGCATCCAATGCGATGATATCCGGCCCGGCCTCCATCAGGGCGTCGATCTCCGCCATGGTAGGGGTGATATACACGTCAGACCCCTCCGTCACCACCTTGTACAGACCGATGACCGGCAAGTCCACCGTCTTCTTGATCTCCACAATGTCCTGAGGCGTGTTGGCACGTATGCCTACAGCTCCTCCTTCCATGGCGGCATAGGCCATGCGCCCCATGATGTAGGAGCTGTACAGAGGCTCTGTGGGCAGTGCCTGACAGGACACGATAAGCCCTCTCTTGATTTTTGCTGCGACTTCTTCCTTCATGTGCTGCTCTCCTCCTTTTCCTGCGCTTTCTTGTGTCTGCGCCTTGCTGTTCTTATGGTTTCCTGCGCTTATGCCTTCCTGCGCTTATGCTTTCCTGCACTTACGCCTTCCTGCGTTTATGCCTTCCTGCACTTACGCCTTCCTGCGCTTACGCCTTCCTGCGCTTATGCTTTATTTCTCCCGCACTTCTTGGTTCCTGCTTCCTATTTTTCCTGGCGAATCTTTCCTGCTTTCCTGGTGTCTTCCCTTTATAGATTCCCCAGTCTCTGCCTGCAGTAGTACACGGCGCCCACCATTCCTGCGTTGTTGGCCAGCTGCGCCGCCACGATCTCCAGTCCCGGGATAAATTCAGGATGCATCCGGGCAAGGGCCTTCTGCCGGACCTTGTCGATGAACAGCTCCTGCTGGGAGGACACCCCACCTCCTATGATGACCGTCTCGGGATTGAAAATATGGACAAAGCCTGTGATTCCTGCGGCGATATAGTCCATCCACTGATCTGCGATCTGCTCCAGCTTCTCGTTTCCTTTCTTCAGCTCCTCGAAGATTTTTCTGCCGTTCACCTCTCCCTCGCAGAACTTCTCCAGCCTGCCTTCCTCGATCTCCTGACGCACCTGACTCACCAGCGCCGTCATGGACGCATATTCCTCCAGACACCCCGTGTTCCCGCAGGGACAGTCCCTTCCTCCGTAGCGGACGGTGATATGGCCCACTTCCCCTGCGAACCCGTTCGCACCCAGCAGCAGCTCGGAATTCACGATAATGCCGCCGCCCACGCCGGTGCCGATGGTAACGGCCACTACATTGCGCTTCCCCTTGGCCGCCCCCAGCCAGACCTCTCCCAGCGCAGCGGCATTGGCATCGTTGAGCACGTACACGGGCACAGGGAAGCGTGCCTCCAGCCTCTCCTTGATCCTGCTGCCCTTCCAGTTCTTGATATGCCCCGCACTGCCGTCCACCGTGCCCTTCACGGTATTGATGGAGCCGGTGGCGGACACGCCGATAGCCAGAAGCGGCACGCCGCCGTCCTCGCCGTCATCGTCCTCGTCGAATTCCTCCAGAAAGATCCCACAGCTCTTGATCACCGTATCCAGAACCGGTGTCTCATAGCCGTCAAAATCTACCGGGTATTCCGCCGTGTGGAGAAAATTTCCCTCCCCGTCCACCAGACCGATCTTCACCGCCGTGCCGCCGATGTCCACCGCCAGATACCTCCCGTTTTCTGCATTCTTCATGTGTGTACCCCCCTTATTCTGTCCTTTCCCTCTCTCTGCTCATAGCCTGTCCCCGCAGGGGCTTCCCCGGAGCCGCAGGTCCCCTGGCTCCTTCCCGGTTCTCCTGCAGGGACAGGCGCTTTTTCTTACTGCGCCAGCATCCTGTTCACCTTCTCCCGCAGTCCGAGTATGAATTCGTCGTTCCTCGGATACTGCTTGAAGGAAAGCTCCATCCCGGCCTCCTGACGAATCAGCTCCATCACCTTTTCCCTGCCCACAAGGGTCTCCAGCAGACAGAGCGCCCGGTAATCGTTCAGCGCCTCCTCGAGCACCATCAGCCGCAGCGATTCCTCCGGAACGCCGTCCTTCCCGGGATATACCACGAAGGGGTCCCCTGCCGGGAAGCCTCCGTCCGCATCCACCGTCTCATAGGGATCGATCTTCTTCCTGGAAAACTGGCTGTTGTAAAAGTTGAAGCCCCAGTGCAGGATCCCGTCGATCTTGTGCCAGTACAATAAAATTCCGTAGATCCGATTCCGCCTCGAAGGCATACTGATGAAGCGGTTTGGCACCTGCTGCGTCTGGGCGCAGCAGTAATAGGCCCAAAGCTTCGGCGGACGCTTCTCCAAAAAGGGCTCCAGATAGTTCACGGCGCACACGGGTATGTCCACCAGCCCCTTTTCGAAATACAGATAATCCGTCACCGCTTCCACGATAGTGCAGCCCTTCAGCAGACTGCGCACGGTACTCTGGGACATCTGGTAATGCTCTGAACGGATATCCGGCTCGTCGGAGATATGGAAAAATGTCCGCTCCAGCAGCCCCCGCCGCTCCAGCAGCCCCTTCAGGGCAGGCAGCAGCACAGAAAGGAATCTCAGGTACTCAGGATCACTGGAGGGAGTGTCCCAGCCGAAAATCTGCCGAAGCCTTCCCTCCTGCTCCGCCACCACCTTGGGGGCCGCGTTGGCCCCCCACTGGGTAAATAAGTGACAGATTTCAAAATACCGGATCCCTTGCTCCAGACAGATATCCAGAAACCGCTCCAGCCGGGCGAAGCCCAGCTCATATTCCCCGTCCCGGATCCGTACCTCCACCAGCTGGACGGTAGTGCGCTCCCCGCCCACCTCCGTGTCAAGGGGCGGCGTTATGACCGGAGTCAGCAGCGTGTTCCCGCCTCTCTTCACATAGACCGCAAGGAAATTCCGGAGGATTCTCCAGAATTCCTCCGAAAATACTTCGACTCCGTAATAATCTGCGATGCCGTCATAGTGGAACCACTCCGTATGAGGAATGGAAAGCTCAGGAAGCACCTTGTTTATGACGCAGATGTCTACACCTGCCGCCGTCTCACTGTCCCCGCCAGTGGCTGTCTCTTGCCCGGCCGTTCCCTCCGGCCTCCTCTGCACCTTCACGGTAAGCGACGTGCCTGCAGCCGTCTCATTCAGGGAAAAATCCATATGCCAGTTTCCTGTGCTCCCGCCCTCCTTCGGGCACACATCCACCCAGAGGCTCTGCCATTCCTCTGTCACGGGAAGCTCCTCCCCGGGAGTCATGTCCCTCAATAGGTCCGGCGCCTTTCTGGCATCATAGAACAGATAGTCCTCGTCCACCGAATCCGGGTTGCAGCTGCGCCTGCACATGACCGGCAGAACCCGGCGGATGCGCACTGCGGGCGCCTCTTGTCTCCCGGCAGAGTCTTCTGCCCCCGGTCTCTCCTTATCCTCATATACAATTCCCTGATAGACCATGCACAGGGCGGAGCCGTCTGCCGAAGCGCCGGTCCGAAACGCCAGCTGAAAGGAAACCGTCTCGTTCTGAAGCGCATACAGAGAGCTGCCCAACTTGCCGGGCTCCGGCCCTGCTCCCGGCTTTTCCAGCGAGCTAACCATTCTGATCTCCATCTCAAACCTCCTCATACAATAAGCTTATCGCCCCGTCAGCTCCTCCAATGAATAAACTCCGCAGCGGATCGCATACTCCTCATATTCATACCACAGCAGCACATCCCCGTCCGGCAGCTCCGTGAGGCAGCTGTAATAATAGGGGGCCTGATTCACGGGATAATGATACTTCCAGTCCACCTCTCCCGTATCCTCGTCCACCAGACCTACGGCGATCATCCCGTTGACTCTATGGCAGGGTCTGTCGTCCCCATGAGGATAGCTGGCCAGCAGCACCGGCTTTCCCTCGATGCGGCGGGAATAATTGATCACGGAGACCATGCAGTTACCACAATAATGAAGCTGCGGCTCCCTCTTATAGGGACTCCATGTCTCGCCGCCGTCATAGCTGGAGGTATAGGTGATCTCCTGAATCAGGTTCCGGGAGAACATTCGCAGACTCCCGTCCGGCATCTCCACGATCTGGGACTCCGAGGACTTGACGCACTCCCCGTCCTCTCTGAATCCCGTCTCCTTGGCCCTCTGGCCTCGCTTCCATGTGACTCCCAGATCCTCCGTGTAAATGACGCTGGCAAATTCCGGCCCTAGATTGTTGTCGTAAATGGGAAAAAGCATCCTCTCCTTCCCCTGATACTGATAAGAGTACCCCCTGCCGGGGCAAGTGGCGGTGAAACCCCTGCCTCCGATCTGCTCACTGACGAACCGCATCCTGCTCCAGGTCCTGCCCTCATCCCGGCTCACCCGGCAGACGATGTGGAAGGAAGGATACGCCTTGACGGGAGCTGCCGCAAAAAAGATATTTGCATGGATCATGTGCTCCGTAGGCTCTCCCTGCCCGTTCAGCTGAGGAATCATCACCTTCTCCACATCCGACCCTCTTCGCTTGTATAAGTACATTTCATCATCCAGCACATAGTCATCGTAGGGGCAGCCGTCGCTGAGCCGCAGCACCGGCAGATAGCCGTCCTCCCCGGGCTCCCCTGCATAATAGGGATAAATCTCTGCGTTCAGCTCCTGCGGCTCCCCGCAAGAGTATCCTCCCCCGTCCTTCAGCGCCAGCCTGCCGTTAGGATGGCGGCCTCCGTTCTGCTGCCCGCATACGATGCCGTCCACCGCCCATCCGCCTACAAAAGCAGGACAGAGATCCGTCAGCAGATACAGATTTCCTTCCCTGTCCTCCCCTACAACGGGGTCAATGAAGGCGGCGCTGAAAATGCATCTGTCGGAGCCGTCCTCCACATCGTCAAAGTGGTTCACGAACTGCCTCTCCCAGCTTTTACCGCCGTCCGAGGATATGGCGGCCACTGTCTCCAGATTTCCTGCCGCATCAAGGCCATGGCTCCATCTGGCGTCACACACAGCGACGATCTTCCCCCTTTTCGTCGTCAGAATAGCAGGGATCCTGAATCTCCTGCTGCCCATGGTTCCCGGTGCAAAGGGCTCGGTTATCATTTTTCCCATGTCTCTGCCTCCTCTCCTGCCGCCATAAGCGGCAATTCAGATCTGTTCCAGTACGTTTTGTGTCCGTTTCCATTTTACTCCGGACCGCACTCGCCTCAGGCGGCAGACAGACCACGCCTGCCGCCCGAACCACACTCGTCTCAGACGGCAGCTCAGGCCTGCCCCAGAATGCGCAGCAGCAGATCCGCCATGCCAACGTTATAGCCTGCAGCAGAATAAACGCATTCCTTTCCCCCTTCCAGAACTGCCACAAGGGGCAGCTTTCCCGCATCACAGCCCACCTGACCGGAAAACGCCCCGTAGCCCTCTCCGAATTCATCCGTGAGTATCCTTGCCTGCGGCAGGGCCTCCCTGGCATTTTTCAAAGTGCCGTCCGTCTCATAATCCGCACCGCTCCTCACCACGAAGCAGACGGGAATCTCAAGGGCTGCGAACTGCTCCTTTTTCTCGCACATCTCATTCAGAATATGCTCCGTGGGCTCCTTGGTCAGCTCCAGCCACAGAAGGAGACATCTGCCGTCGCCGCACAGGGCGGAAAGCCCCAGCGCTTCTCCCTCCGGCGTATGCAGCACAAGCCCTTCCACGGGCCTTCTGTTCAGAAGAACCTCCGGCGAAATCTCCCGCATGACCAGCTCTACCTTTTTTACTTGATTCTCTTTCAGTTCAAAATCATAAAAACCTGCAAGCTGATCTCCGTTTGAAAGCCTATTTGTAGTGACCAGCCGGTAAGTGCCCGCTCCAAGCTCCAGCTCAAGGCTCTGCTCCTCACCCTCTCCTTCCGGAGCTTTTCCGGCATTTTGCTTCTCGTCCGCCGTTTTTTTCTTCTTCATTCCCGCCCTGAGGAACAACGGGTTAAAATGTCCCCTCTCAAACCGGGCAAGAGAATAATGCATCCAGTCCTCAGTCTTCAGGGTCTTTCCCGACTGCAGAATAAGTGTCCCCGACTTTCCGGCCTCTTGTTCTTCTGCTGCCTCCTGCGGCCTTCCGGCTTCCGGATGCGTTTCACTCTCCTGCTCCTTTCCGGCTTCCTGAGGCCTTCTGCCCTTTTGGAGCCTTTCAGACTTCTGAAGTCCTTCTGTCTCCTGTTCCTTTCTGAGCGCCACCGGCCTGAATTCTCCGTTCTTGTAATACTCCACGGCCCTGTCCATAGGCCGCACTCTGGCGGGAATTCCCAGCGCACGGTATATCTGAACGCACAGCACCGCCTTGGAGGCTTCGTTTCCTATTCCTCCCGTCAGGCATCCCAGAGGCGATGTCACCAGATTGGCATACTCCTGCTGCGGCCGGCAGACCACCAGCTTATCCACGATATGGGGAAGGCATTCCGGGTTCTGCCGGATTTTGCCCTTTTCCTCCTCAGTCAGTACGGCAGCCAGCGCCTCCCTGCAGGCTCTGGGACTCTCATGCATGACAGTGGGACAGATGAGCCCTGAAAAGAACACCTCCCTGGAAAAATCCCCTGCATAGGGCGAAGCCGCCATGCAGCATTCCGCCAGAACCTCTGCCTTGATGTCCCAATAATCGTTTTCCCGCAGCGTCTTCAGGGCCTCCAGCTTCCACGCCTCCTGACCGTAGCGGCGCACCAGCTCTACCGTGCGCCCGGCGAAGTCCCACTCCAGAAACCGAACGATCTCCTGCATGTTTCCTCTGGCCTGATGAAGAATCTGGTCCAGCGCCTCTTGCTCCTCTGTGGAAAAACGCATGAGCACTCTCTCCGCATCCTCCTTATTGTAAAAGGCCTCCGTCCTCCTGCGCCTGCACTCCGCCGCTGCCTCCGTGCGTTCCTTCTCTGCGGCAGACTCCTCTTCCGTTTTCTTCTCTTCGCGAACCACATCCGCCGGCGCATGGAAGTCCAGCTCTCTCCACTCCTCCAGCCCCTTCATGCCGCTTTCAACTACAATTGTATATTCATGTTCCTCGTCTGTCAAGGACTCTGCCGGCAAAGGCTCCGCTGTCACAAGCTTCTCTGCCACAGAATCCGCCGTCACAGGCTCCTCTGTTGCATTCTTCTCTCTTAAGGAAATATGCCTCTCCCCATATAATCCGTCCCTATAGGCACATACCAGCAGATCGCCCCTGCCAGTCTCCAGCGTAACCGCCCCATAGTCTTCCTCCTCCGGCCTCTCCCCCGTCACAAGGGTTGCGAGGCTGCCCAAACGTGCGTAGTTGAGCAGACAGAAGTCCACTCTGGCTCCCGGAACAGGGCTGCCCTCGGAATCAGCTACTCTTACCTTCAGCTTTACCGTGTCCGCATAAAGGCTCAGCAGGTTCACTCTTGCGGACATATCAGGCCTTCCAACCACCGGCTCCTGAGGCTCATCCTTTCCGAACCACCGTGAACTGATCATCATGGCCCTTGCCGCAGGACCCTTGAACCATGCCCTGTCCAGGCGGTCCTCGCATTCACCGCCCCCCAGAAAATGCCACTTACCGTCGCACCAGACCTCCACCCATGCATGGTTGTCGTCACAATGGGCCCACCATGGCGTAGAAACCTGCCTGCAGGGCAGCCCGATGCTGCGGAAGGCCGTAGTGGCGAAGGTCGATCCTTCCCCGCAGCGCCCTATGGCGGTTTTGTACATGGTCACAGGATTCTGGGTCCGCATATAGGTAGTGCGATAGGTGGCCTTCTCCGCACACCAGACATTGGCCGCCAGAGTCGCATCGTACATACTCTTCCCTTCGATCCTCTCCCTCAGCCGATCGTAAAAGAATCTCCTGTTATCCACGATATCTTCGTTGTGCGCCCTATAGTGCAGCACATAATTGGCAAAAATCCTCTCCGGGACTCTGCCCGCAAAGGGTCCCTCCTGCCAGAGGAAAACCCCGTGTTTCGCATAGGCCAGATACACCGCCGCCGGATAATCCAGCATATCGCTCAGGGGCATGGCGCTGTAAAGGAACTGAAGTGCCTCTGCCTCGTCCTTCGTACACCTTTTCAGAGTGTCCTCGATCTCTTCTATTTTCTGTTCCAGAAGTTCCCGGCATACCCATGGCAGTCCGCCTTCTCCGTCCGGCCATTCCGCCCCCTTCTGCTCCAGTTCCTTTCTTCTGTCATCCAGAAGAGTCATCTGACTGCGAAAATACTGGTTGATTTCGCCATAATACGTTTCCGAAAACATTGCATATTTCTCCTGCTTCTTTTTTCTTTTTTGTGCCGGCGTATCTGCTGCGCCGCTGTCTGTCAGGATACTCCGCCCACTGTTCCAACTGTAAAAAGGCTGTCCAGGACATTTCTCATTCAATCTCCTATTCGACAGCCTTTTCTTACATATAGATATCTCCTGCCCGTACCGGCAGTCTCAATGACGTTCTGCAGCCGCTTAGCTGCCTGCTGCGGGTTAACGCCTTACAGCAGCACAGCTGCTCCCCTCCGCCGCCAACGCCTTACACCGGCATGGGATATTTCTTCATCCAGTCCATCAGATTGTCCACCGTGGTGAATGCCAGCCCCGTCACCGTGTCCGCACAGCCGTAATAAACTGCGATCCTTCCCGTGTCGGCATCCGTCAGCGCCGCACAGGGGAACACCACATTGGGAACGTCCCCGGCCTGCTCATAGAGCATCTCGGGCGCAAGAAGGTAATATCTGGAGCGCATCTTCACCTTCCAAGGCTGTTCCAGATCCAGCAGTGCGCAGCCCATGCGGTATACATAGCCGCTGCAGGTGCGAAGCACACCATGATAGAGCAGAAGCCATCCCTCGTCCGTCTCGATGGGGCAGGGGCCCGGGCCGATCTTCATGGACTGCCATGCGGAGGTGTCTCCCGGCACCGTGCCCATGACGAACCTATGGTGCCCCCAGTACTCCATATCAGGGCTCTGGCTCAGGTAGATATCCCCGAAGGGCGTATGCCCGTTGTCGCTGGGCCTGGACAGCATCATGTACTTTCCGTTTACTTTGCGGGGGAACAGCACGCCGTTCCTGTTGCAGGGAAGGAATGCGTTCTCCAGCTGATGGAATTCCTTGAAGTCATATGTATAGGCGACTCCGATGGTAGGGCCGTGGTAGCCGTTGCACCATGTAATATAGTAACGATCCTCGATCCAGACCACTCTGGGATCATAGCGGTACTCCCTCTTAATTACTTCCTCGTCATCCCCCACGAAGATGATGGGCTCATGGTTGATCTCCCAGTGGATGGCGTCCTTGCTGAAGCCGGCGAAGATGTCCATGCTCACGGATAGGCTGTCACAGCGGAACACCCCTGCGTAGCCGTCCCCGAAGGGCACCACCGCACTGTTGAAGATGCTGTTGGCGATGGGGATCTCATGCCTGCCGATGATGGGATTCTCCGAATAGCGCCAGATAGGACGGTCGCACCCCTCCGGCCGCTCCTGCCAAGGTATTCCCGGCAGCGGTTTTCCAATGATTCTGCTCATACATTTTACCTCCTGATATTTGTTCTTTCCTCCTGTCCATCCTCTCCCGACGGATCCAGCCCCTCGCTCAGGGGCACCAGTCTGTATACTGCCATTTTAACACTAATGTCCTTTTCTGAAAAGGGGTTGTGCACAAATGGTAGCCAGAAAAACACGAACGGCGCTCCGTCCGGCACAAGGCGTCAGCATAACCTCGGAGAAAAGGCCCTCAGGCAGGCTTTTCCGTATAATACTGGGCCTGAGCCGTCCAGAGCTCGTAATATTTGCCCTCCGTGTCTTCCATCAGCGATTCATGGCTGCCCCTCTGCACCATCCGCCCCTCATGAAAGACTGCGATATCCCCGCAGAACCGGCAGGAAGACATTCTATGCGAAATATACACTGTAGTCCTGTCTGCCACCAGATCGTTGAAGCGCTTATAAATCTCATATTCCGCAAGGGGATCCAGCGCAGCCGTGGGCTCGTCAAGCAGCACAAAGGGTGCGCCCTTGCACACTGCTCTGGCCAGAGCGATCTTCTGGGCCTCTCCCCCCGACACCTCCACGCCGTCCTTGTCGAAATCCCGGTAAATAACGGTGGACAAGCCTTTTTCCTGCGCCGCCAGAAACTCCTCCATCCCGGATTTCCCCAGCGCATCCCGTACCGCATCCTCCTGATAGTCCTCCGCCACGGCCACATTCTCCCCCAGCGTGAAGGAGAACAGCTGGAAGTCCTGAAACACCACGGAAAACAGGCTCAGGTATTCTTCATAATCATAGCGGCGGATATCGATGCCGTTCATGGAAATGGTCCCTTCTGTGGGATCGTACAGCCGGCACAGAAGCTTGATGAAAGTGGTTTTCCCGCTGCCGTTCATGCCTACCACGGCCATTTTCTCCCCGATATTGAATTCCAGACTGATATCCTTCAGGGCGTATCTGTCGCTGCCGGGATAGCGGAAGGACACATGGTCGAATACAATTTTGTATTCTCTGTCTATGCGCTTCTCCACCGGGAGGCAGCCTTTTTTCATCTCACTGGGCATATCCAGAAACTCAAAATACCGCTCCAGATACTCCCCGTTGTACCATAGTGCTATCGCCAGTGACCAGCCGCTGCGGAGGTTCCAGATCAGATTGGCGATGCTCTGGGTACACTGGGTCATGCCGCCCAGAGTGATCCTCCCCATCAGCGCCGCCACTCCCGTGATGCAGTAGGTCAGCGCCACGGTCGCCTCCTCTGCGAACTCCCCGGCCACATTATAAGGCACCCGGCGGCGGGTACACTCGTCCAGCGCCCTGTCATTGATACGGTGGGTTCCCATCAGCCTGCTGATCATCAGCTTTCCCAGCTGATAGATGCGGATCTCCTTCCCTCTTTCATATTGGCCGAAATAAGACAGGTATCCTTCCCTCCGCACGATATTTTCACTGATGGACTGATTACATTCCGTCCAGAGCCGCTGACTTACCGCCTGACATTTTGCGCTGACCCACACGCCGAGGACAGCCAGCAGCACGAACACCACGGTCAGGATCCCGTAATCCTGCATACTCGCCAGAAACTCCCACAATAAGGCCACGGACAGCCCGACCCCCACCAGATTGCCGATGAGCTGGGGAAGGGATCCGCACATCACCTCCAGATTCTTCCTCTCGTTGAAGGTATCCCACATGACCCGCCTATGCAGCGTCTGGATCCTCTCCTCCTCCAGCATGCCATAATCCATGCCCATGAGCTTTCTGGCAAAAATCATGTTCTGCTTCCGCCCCAGCTCCTCGTCGCTCTGCCAGGCAAGAGTGGACAAGAAAATCCTCAGAACGTCCAGTACCAGACCCCCGCCCAGCAGCAGAACCGTATACATGGCAAGCCTCTGGAGCGAACGGTCTCCCAGCACCTCGTCCAGAAGCCTTGCGGAAAACCAGATGCCCCAGTAGGGGCTGCTTACACCCAGAATCTGCTGGAAAATCAGGAGCGTCATATAGATGCCGGATTCTCTCCGCATCAGCTTAAGCGCCCTTCTGTACAGATGCAGGACTTTTTTTACTCTGCCTTTCTTTCCTTTCCCCTTTTTTCTCTTCTCATTCGCTGACATAACTGCTCACCTCCCATTCCGGATCCACGTCCGAAGTAAATTCCGACTCTCTGTCCTTCTGATAATAGTGGCTCTGTACCTGAAACAGCCGGTAATAGACTCCCTTCTTCTCCATCAGCTCCTGATGGCTGCCCTGCTCCACGATCCTGCCGTCCTCCAGCATCAGGATCCTGTCGCAGAACCGTGTGCTGGACAGACGGTGGGAAATGAACAGAGAGGTCCTTCCCTTGGTCAGCTCATTGTACCTTAAGTACAGCCGGTTCTCCGCAATGGCGTCCAGCGCCGCCGTAGGCTCGTCAAGCACCAGAACCGGCGCCTCCTTGTAGATGGCCCGGGCCAGCAGCAGCTTCTGGGTCTCTCCGCCGGACAGGTTCACGCCCTCCTTGAACATCTCCTTCTGCAGATAGGTGTCCATCCCTTGGGGCAGCCCTTCCACCAGCTCCAGGAGCCCGGCCTGCTCCAGACATTTCTTCACCCGCTCCCTGTCCGTGTCCTCCGGGGCGCAGGAGGACACATTTTCCGCAATGGTGGCCGGGAACACGCCGATGTCCTGAAACACCACGGAAAACAGCTTATACCATTCCTCCAGATCCCATTTGACGGAGGACTCCCCGTTGATCAGTATCTCGCCCTTCGCAGGCTCGTACATACCGCAGAGCAGCTTGATCAGCGTGGTCTTGCCCGCGCCGTTCAGGCCCACCAGAGCAATCTTCTCCCCCGGACGGATATGGATGTCCACATCCTTAAGAGTATCCTCCTCCGCCCCCGGATAGGCGTAGGACACATGGGAAAAGGTAATTGCGGGAGCCTCGGAAATCTCCGGCATATTTTCCGGCTTCCTCCTGCGGGAATCCGGCACGCTCAGCATCTTCCGATAATCGGTGATGGACAGCTCATGCTCCTTCAGATCCCGGAAGGCGCCCGCTATCCATCCCATCCTGTTGCTCAGCGACAGGGCCAGCCCCACATATAGGATAAAATCATCCGGCTTCATCTTCCCCGTCACCACTCCCCATATCAGGAAGCCGTACACCACTGCCGCCCTGACTACAGAAATGAAATTCGATAGGATATAGTTGAACGACTCCTGCTTCTTCTCCCTTTTTGCCCACATCCTGCGCTCCTTCACCAGCTTCGTGTATTTCGGCAGCAGCCATCTGTCCGCCGCATACAGCCGCAGCTCCTTGGCGCAGGCGAAGGAATTCATTTTACCAGCGATATAGCCCAGCTTTCTGTCCAGCGGCTCCCAGAAATCCCGGTGCTTCTTCCTCCATGTGAGGGGCATTTTGTCCACCTGATACTCCAGCCATGATCCCACTGCCATCACAGCCAGCACAGCCGGGTGCAGCAGGATCATGATCCCGGACGAAATAATGGTGGTGGCCATCAGCTGCACAAAGTGAAGAGAGGTCCAGATACAGTGCCTTGCGTCTCTGTTCCACTGAAGATAAAGCTCCTGGGCATGCTGCAGCTTGCCCTTGTAGTCAGGATCCTCCAGATCGCTGTAGGCGGTGCGGCAGATTTTATGCAGCATCTTCTCCTCCAGCACATGCTTGTACTTCAGGCCGGGATTGCTGACCAGCGTATATCCTACCGAATTCAATGCGCACAGCAGGAAATAAAGCAGCTCCATCAGGCAGAGCGTCCCCACCAGCCTTCCCACGGACACCTGCTCCGTCACCAGCGCCACTGCCACCTTCGGCACATACAGATTCACGTATATGGCAGAAATGCTCCCTACCAGAATCATGGCCACGATCAGGATGTTCCATCTGCTGTTCCTGAAGAAACCCCTGTACAGATAGCAGTAATTGTTGAAAATACCATATTTCTTGTTCTTCTCGTCCTTTTCCTCTTTCTTTTCTTGCATTTCTTGCTTTTCTTCTTTCTTTTCTCGCCTTTTTTCCTGCTTTTCCTGCCCTTCCTGCTTTTCTGCTTTCTTTACTTCCTTTTCTATATTTGCTCCTTTTGTCTCCTTTTCTTTCTTTTTCTTCTTTTCTTTCATGCTTCTCCCTCCATTCTCCCATGCAGACCCTTGCCAATGTCTATTCCTACAATAATTTCTTAAACGGTCTGCCCTTTTATTTCAGGCCTCCTTTACTGCGGCAGAGCCGAAATCCGCACCGCCGCATCCGCTTGTCCGGACAAGCGGATGTTAATGATATAATAGCATCCTTTTTTCTATTTGGGGGAATTTTACCTGAATGGTATGCGTGGGAACGCGAACTGCACAACACTGTCCTTGCCAAAAAGGGCGTATCCGAACCCTCTGTCCGGCACGCCCTTTTTGTTATGACTTATCATCTGTTATTCATTTTATACTTTGACTTTGCACTCTGATTTTTCCTCAAGGCCTTTCCCGGCCTTAAGAGCCCTTCCTGACTTTTAAAGCCTTTCCTGCTAAGCCTTTCCTGATCTTGACAACGGTCAGTCGTTCTGGGTAACGACTTCTCCGTGGCCCAGATTATACGTGATCTCTCCCTCCAGCTCCACCTTGAGAACCGTTGTCAGGGGATGCAGCTGCATCTTGTCCGCCCGGATCCAGAGTGTGCCCGGGATACCGCTCCAAGGAAGCGAGCCCGTGTAGTCAAATGTAAGCTCCTCCCCCGTATGCAGGACGCTCACCCGCTTCACCCGGGTCTTGACGCCCTTCACGCACAGGAACTCCGAAGGCTTGTCATAGACAAAGAGGTAGATGGTCTTCTTGTCCTCGGAGAGGGTGCTGCCGCCCAGATACTGGCTGTAGCTCAGGCCCTTCTCCGTATTGAAGATGGCCTCTTCGTTGTCATGGATGAAGGTTCCCAGATCCTCCAGCACCTTCACCTGCCTCTCGTCCAGCGTGCCGTCCTCCTTGGGACCCACGTCCAGAAGCATCCTGCCTCCCAGCGTGATGCAGTCGCAGAACATCCGGACTACCTGACGGCTGGTCTTATAATGATTGTCGGAGGCCCGATAGCCCCATGAGCTGTTGATGGTAGTGCAGAACTCCCACTCGCCCTTGGGCCCGTAAAGGGGGATGCCCTGCTCCGGCGTCTCGTAGTCCCCATAGCCCTGCAGTCTGGAATTCACGAGGACGTTGGGGTTCATGGAGCGCAGATATTCCTTGAACTCCTTGGCCTTCCACTGGTTTGCGCTGCGCTCCCAGTCCCCGTCGAACCATAAAAGGTCGATGGTGCCGTAATTGGTCATCAGCTCACGGAGCTGGTTGTTGTTGAACTCCAGAAACTCCTGCCACTTCTCCGGATCCTCCGGCCCGCCCGCAGGGGTGGCAAAGACATCCTTCAGATGGTTCTGCGGATCAGCGCCCTCCGGATACACCGAACGGTAGCGGGGATCGGACCAGTCGATGAGAGAGAAGTAGAGCCCCACCCGCATGCCGGCCTCCCGCACCGCCGCCGTGTACTCCTTGATCAGGTCCCGGCCCGCAGGGGTCTTTTTCACCACGCTCAAGTCGGAATACTGCGTGTCGAACAGCGCCACGCCGTCATGGTGCTTTGAAGTCAGCACCACATACTGAGCTCCGGCCCGCTTGAACAAGTCTGCCCATGCCCTGGCATCGAATTTGGAAGCCGTGAAGCCATCGCATTGCTTCATGTAGTCCTCATAGGAAATCGCCCCATTGTGGAAGGACCATGACTCCGAGACATCGCCCACGGCATAAATGCCATAATGGATGAAGATCCCCAGCTTCGCCTTTTTAAACCATTCCTGCATCATAATGAAAATTCTCCTTGTGATATGTGATTGATAGGTCTGTCCTGCACTTTGCCGCACACATGTGCAAGCGTGCAAGCCATGCATGGTTCATCATAACATAACCCAAGGCAAAAGTCACCCTAATTTATACTGCATGTCACTGAAATTTGCAGTAAGCCACAGCGAAAGACCGCCAGCCATACAAGCCCGCTTCAGGCAAATCAGTAAATTCCGGCAATCCTGACTATAAATTTTCCTGCACCAGAATCTGCACCCTGCTCTGAATCACCGCCGACACATCCTCCAGCGTCTTCTTCCCGTCGTAATAGCCGGCGGCTTCCTCCTCCGCAATGGCCCTGATCTGCCGATTCAGGCTCCTTGTATAGACGCTTCTATTTTTTCCTTCTTTACAAAATATACACATCTGTAGTATAAGCTCATTGTAGCAAAAGATTTATTAACATCAAAACATGGAAAGTGTTTAAGATTTCATTAAGTCTAGTCAAATACGGTTTTATGTTCTTCTTGTTTCAAAAGCCCATATATCTCGTGATCCTCAAATTGAGGATTTTTTTCTATCAAACCGTATATCTCCTTGATCCGATTTTCATCCTCCTCCAGCATCTCCGCCGCATCCTCAGCAGATATGCCCTTCCTCAGCTTGCGCCGAACCTGCGCTATCAGTACACTGGCCTTTCCTTCAGCCTTTCCTTCAGCCCTTCCTTCAGCCTTCCCCTCGGCCTTTCCTTCTGCCCTTCCTTCGGCTTTTCCTTCATCCCGCACATAGTCGTCTCTGGCGTTCTGATCCCGGATGGCCTTCAGACGGGATTCATAAAGCCACTTCAAGGTCTTTCCCAGACTCATGACCTTTATTTCATTGACCGCCTCCTGCACTCCGGGGTTCTTCGTTTTAATCATATCCAAATCCTCCTCCGTGGTCGCATTGAAAAGCCGGATCCAGTCGTCCATCCGCCCGTTTCCATTCAGCTTTTTCCTCAGCTCTATGATAGAATTTGGATAATAGAATCCTGTTTTGGATTCTATTATATGTATCTCAAACAGATCCGAGAATACACTCCCTTCTTCATCTCTCAGCCGGTATATCCTATGGTATCTGGGCTCCTTGTCCAGATTGAAGTCCAGCAGGCTGATGCTGATGCATTTTTTCAGCTTCTGGTAGTTCTGTCCGGCCAGCAGATCCTCCGTGAACATTTTAGACGTGTAGAAAAGAACTCTCTTGTCCCAGTTCTTCACCATCTTGACCTGCAGCTCGATATTGATCTTTTTGTCGTTGTTCAAGATCAGCAGGACGTCTAAGATCCCCAGCTTGTGCCTGATGTGACGCTTCCACAGAAAAGGATTCGACACTTGTACCGACTTGATCTCCTCCGGCGGTATGTTCAGAACGTCGCTGATGAAATACTTTCTGACCTTCTCATTTTCCATCAGCATCTTAAGCACAAAGTCATACTTCGGCAAGACAATCTTCATCCCATTCCTCCTTGCTCTCTTTGTGCAGGAGAAAATACGGGACGGCATAATGTGTAACCGCAAACTCTCCTGCTTTTTAAATTGTCTGTTGGATAAAAAGCATAGAGTTTCCGTTAAACGATAGAATGTTTGGATACATCATCAGAATGATTGAGAAATAATTATGCTTTGACTAAATTCTAACACAAGAGATAACTCTTTACAATAAATTTATTTTGTTTTTGCTTAGATGATTTTCATGGTTGTATGGTTTCGTGATTGTATGGTTTTGCGGTTTTATGGTTTTATGGTTTTCATGAGCCTGCCATATTTTCGGTTCTCCGCAGTCAGCGGCACCGAGCCCGCTTCGCTGGTTCGGTCCGTTGCCTGCGGGAATCAGTCATGCTCAGCTGTTGATTTTCTCCACCCATGCCCTCCATCTCGGATCGGCCTTGATCTCCTTCTCTGCCTGAGAATACTCAGGCTGATGCCACCACGGCCAGTCCTGCGGGAGATCCTTCGCAACGGAGCCCTTCTCTTCTCCCATAGACGCCTCCAGCGCTCTTGCATGCCTCAACGCCTCGTCCAGCGAAACGAATGCGTCGTCACGGCAGCCCCGCTCCCACTGTATTCTGGACAGATACTGGTACAGTGAGATCAGAATGTCGTGGTATCCGCCCAGATCCTCGTCCTCACATATCAGGCAGAACATAGAGATCGCCCCTTTTATCTTGGTGATTGGCTTATCGTCCCGCTAATTATGGACGCAGTTCATCAGTCCGTAGACCAGCTGCTTCGCAAATTCATAAGCCATTTTCAGCAGGGCGTCCCTGATATAGGCCGCTCCCTCTTTGCCGTCGGCAGCCATGGCCAGCAGAAGCTCCCGGCAATGGGCCAGATCCCGTTGTCCCGGACGGAATAGTGGATTGCGTCTATGTAGATGACAGGGTAAACGTCTGCAAGAGGCCTGTTCTGCCAGTCCTCAATCTGGGGCATGATTTTATCCGTAACATCAGAAATAAAGCCCTCGGAAGCCTCAAAACCATAGATGTCCTCTAAGGTATCCGAGATCTGGCGGGTGGTCATTCCCTTTGCTTACATGGAGATGATCTTCTGGTCGATGTCAGAAATGTCCTTCTGGCGTTTCTTCACCACTTGAGGCTCGAAGGTGGATTTGCGGTCTTGAGGCACCTGTATCTCCATGCTGCCATAGCTGCTGTTGATCTTCTTAGACTTATAGCCATTGCGATAGTCATCGCTGTCAGAGCGCTCGGATTTGGAGTAGCCTAAATGCTCATCCATTTCAGCCTCCATCATTTCCCTGATGGTACCGCCCAGCAGATCCTTAAGGGCGTCCTGAATGTCCTGGGCAGACTCGATGTCATACTCCTGCAGGAGCATCTGGATGATGTCTCTTTTCCCTTCCGTCATTTGGTTTTTTATATAAAACACGTTCTGGA
>CANOFQ010000018.1 GCA_947565325.1 uncultured bacterium | reverse complement strand
CATATTTTCTCCGAAATCGAAGAACAATAACCTCGTACCGAAAAGTTTCATGCCGAATGCCTTTATAGAAGACATGAAGGCAGGAAAGGTAGAATGAAGGAGGTTACTGATATGGCTATGTCAAACATTTCCGAACTGGATCTGCAGAATCTGCGCCATCTCATCGGCGGCTATGATACTACGCACTGCAAGATGCAGGAGTACGCCAAGGCATCTACGGATTCTCAGGTCAAGCAGTTTTTTGAGAAGGGCGCCAAGTCCGCCATGGACAACAAGCAGCAGCTGATGAAGTTCCTGCAGTAGGATCATGGGAGACTGTGGGGGCTGCTGACCGGCTTTCCGCTGAAACGTGAAAACGGTGCAGCGATGAGAATGACAGGAAAGCAGATGTTTGCGTGAATCAGACGTTTTTGATTGAATGCGCGCCGAGAGCGGGCAAGGAGGGATGAATATGCAGTTACAGGAAAAGACCATGGTGGCGGACACTCTGGCAGGCATCAACGGCGAGCTGGTGCGCTATGCGGAGATGATTGCCCAGTCCGAGAACAAGGAGCTGAAACAGACACTGAAGCAGATGCGCAATGCCTGCGAGCAGTCTCAGGAGGAGCTTTACAATATCGCCAGAGAGAAATCCTATTATGTTCCGGCCAGCAAGGCTACGGCAGAAGAGGTGGCCCATGTGAAGGAGCTGTTCACGATGGGGACACTGTAAGGCTCTGAAACCCGTCAGGCCGTTTTTGAATTTTTGAAGCGGCGGGATGAAAAAGGAAAAGAGGCGTCCTTCCGGGGGAGGGGCGTCTTTTTTCTTGGGGTATAATTAGATTGTGACACTTTTCGGATTGTGATAATATGAATGGGGGCGTAGGTTCTGACCGGGAAAATATGCTGTTTTCAGAAGGGGCGTTTCGGCTGGCATCAGCTGGAAAAAGCAGGAGGCTTCATGAACCGGTGTAAAAGCAGGGAATTTCATGAACGAACCAGAGAAGATGAGGCGGGCGAGGAGGAGCTGACATGAAAATCCGACAATACGAAAACGTTGTAGTGGTATGCGGCGAGAATGAACCGAGGGGTGTCAGGATCGCTGCCCGGAATCTGATAAGAGATCTGCGCAGGGTGCTGGACTGCAATGTGGAAAGTGAAAGCGGGGAGCGCTGGCCGGGCGGCATAGACGGATTGGGCGACAGTGCTCAGTCCGGCAGCCCGGATGGGACAGACGGAGACGGTAGGATGGCCGGGTGCAGCAGGGGAAAAACGGGCAGCGGTGCTGATTGGCCCGGCGGTCCGGACGGTGCAGGCCGCACCGCTGCGATCCGGCGCAGCAGTGCGGGAGGAATGGACGATGGCAGGAGGGGGACAGGCCCTTTGCGCATTGTAGTCGGAACAGCGGAGCACTCCGGGGAAATATGCCGCAGGGCCAGGCTGGAGAGGCTGCGGGACGATTCCGGGGCATTCCGGAGAGAGGCGTACCTGATACAGGAGCAGGAGGGAGACCTGCTGATCGCAGGAAGCGACAGACGGGGTGCCATCTATGGAATCTATGAGTTCTGCGAAAGGTGGCTGGGGGTGTCGCCCTGGTATTTTTTTGCAGACGTGCCCGTGAGGAGCAAGAGAGAGGTGGAGGTTCCGGAGGGGTTCCTGCAGGCGGACTGGCCTTCGGTGGAATATCGGGGAATCTTCATCAATGACGAGGAGGAGCTGGAACACTGGGCACAGAGGTACATAGGAGAGCCCACCATCGGCGTGAAGACTTATGAAAGGATCTTCGAGCTGCTGCTGCGGCTGAAGCTGAACTACATCTGGCCCGCCATGCATGTGAATTCCTTCAATGCGGTGCGGGAGAACGGTGCGCTGGCCCATGAGATGGGCATCGTGGTGGGTACCTCCCACTGCGACATGCTCATGCGGAGCAACAACAGAGAGTGGAAGCCGTGGCTGAAAAAGAAGGGGTATCAGGATGCGGCCTATGATTTTTCTCTTCCGGGCAGGAACCGGGAGATTTTAAAGGAATACTGGCGGGAGAGCGTGGAACAGAACAAGGATTTCGAGGTGAGCTATACGCTGGGCATGCGGGGCATCCACGACAGCGGCTTCGAGGTCAGGGCTTTGGCGGGAAAGAGCGGCAAGGAGCTGCTGAAGGCCAAGATCAGTCTGCTGGAGGCTGTGATCGAGACGCAGGAGGCCCTGCTGGAGGAGACGCTGGGCCATGAGACGGCGAAGACCTTCGTGCCCTATAAGGAGGTGCTGGAGCTTTATGACAACGGCCTTGCGGTGCCGGAGGATCTGACCTTGATCTGGGTCAATGACAATTACGGTTATGTCAGGCGTTATCCCGGGGAGGCGGAGAGGCGCAGAAAAGGCGGTAACGGCCTTTATTATCATAATTCCTACTGGGCGCCGCCGGGAGCCTCCTATCTGTTTCTGTGCTCCGTTCCTCTGGCCCATACCCGGAACGAGCTTAAAAAGGCTTATGAGGAGGGCGTACGGAAGATATGGGTGACGAATTTCGGGGCCATGAAGCCTCTGGAGCAGCAGATATCCTTTTATGCCGCTTATGCATGGGAGGCGGGCAGGGAAGGGGGATGCACCGAGGACGGGCAGAGGTTTCTGCGGGAGTGGATCGACAGAACCTTCAGCGGAGGCCATGGGTGTGAGCTTGCGCCTCTGCTTGCGGAGTTCGACCAGCTCACCAATGCCCGCAAGGTGGAGCAGATGGATTTCGACGCATTTTCCCAGACGGCCTACGGAGATGAGGCGGCGGGGCGCATCCATCGGTATGAGCGGATGTTTGACACAGTGAACCGGATCTGGAAGGCTCTGCCGGGGGAAGAGCAGGATGGGTTCTTCCAGATGGTCGGCATGAAGATCCATGCGGCCTATTTTACCAATCTGATGTATTATTATGGGGACAGAAGCAATCTGTGCATGGGGCAGGGAAAGAAGAAGGCGGCGCAGAAATATACGGATCTTGGCAGGGAGGCTGACCATGCCAGAAGAAGCATGCTGTATTATTATAACCATGTCATGGCGAACGGGAAGTGGAACGGCATTCTGACTCCGGAGGACTTCCCGCCGCCCCGCACGGCCATGCATCCGGCCTGCATGCCGCCTGTGGGAGGGCTTTCGGCAGAGCGGCTTTCGAGGGATGCGGAGAGGGCGGAACGGGCAGGGGCCGCCCAGGGCATAACTGTGACAGTATGGAACGAGGGGCAGGAGATCGTGTTTACCAGGCCTGCCCTCAAGTGGATCGAGCTGGGCACCGAGTCGGATGCTCCGGCAGTATATCTGCTGCATGGCCCGGACTGGATCAGGTTTGCGGATTCGGGAACCCGGAAGACGGAATGCACGGTGGAAGCCGAGGCGAGGATTCTGTTTGAGCCTGACCGTGAGAAGGTGTGCGGTTATTTGCGGGGGACAGAACTGCAGTCTGCAGAGACTCCGACAGAGGGGCAGGGCGCACGGCAGTGGGCAGTGGGCAGTATCATGATCACGGACTCAGAAGGACGGCTTGTCTCCTCCGTTCCGGTATCCGTGCAGACCGCCCCCCTGAGTACAGAAGAAGCGGTGGAGATCTGGAGCGGCGCAAGGGAAGGAAGCGTGGAGGATGACGGCAGGATCTGTGTGGAGGCCGGAAAGGGCGCAGCCTGGGGGCAGGCTTCTGACGACAGAACAGCCTGCGATAAGGCTGTCGGCGACGGCGCAGACTGTACAAAAGCTCCCGACGGTGCCGCATCGTGCAAAGAGCCTTCCGCACCTTTGGGCTGCCCTGCGGGCTGGCGGCTTATTTCCGATCTGGGCCGGGACTCCGGCAGTCTTCTGGAGGCTGAGGAAGAGGGCGCAGAGGTGTCATGGCAGATCATTGTCCTCACGGAGGGCAGCCATCTTCTGGAGCTGCACAGATTTCCCTCCCTGAATTCCGTGGGAGCCATCAGGGTGGGCGTGTCCGTGGATCAAGGGGAGGCACAGCTTCTGGAATCGGAATCCAATGACGAGCATAAAGGCTCATGGAAGGAAAATGTACGGAATAACGTAGACAAACTATATCTGAGGCTGCCATACCTGGAGGCAGGAGCGCACCGGATCACCTTCTGCGCCGTGAGCAAGTATTTTGCCTTCAGCAGATTCGTGGTTTACACGAAAGAGAGAAGAGAAAACAGCCTTGGCAGGGAAAACGGAGATCAGCACCTGCCGGCAGCTTTCGACGGGAAAGGCTTCGTGCGCCAGATGTACGGAAAGGAGGCGGCCGGCCTTCTGCCCCGCCCGGTGTATTATCTGCCGAGGAATCCTCAGGGGGACAGTCTGGCCATGGAGGACATTGTGGTACAGCCCGCCTGCTGGGGCAGGCCCGTAAAGGGGGAGGAGCTGGTGGAGCTGGGCAGAGATATTTCTGAGGAGAAGGACGGCGGGGGGATGCTTATCGAATGTGCTTCGGCGCTGGCGGAAAGCCTCTATGCCCGCACGGGGAGCGGACTCTGGAAATGGTGTACAAGCCCTTCCCACGGGGAGACGGGACTTGCCATGTATATCCGGCAGGCCAAGAGGACGTGGACGGAGGAAGAGGCGCCCTCCCTTCATTACCGTATCCGGGTGCAGGGCGGAGAGTATCGGATCTGGGTCAGGGCCATGATGTGGGGGGATGACACATCGCACTTCACCGTCTGTCTGGACGGGGAGAGGGTTCCCGAAAGGGCGCTGTACGGGGGACATGGGATCTGGCGGTATTCCAATGAGCAGGTATGGAAATGGATTCCTGTCTGGGAGGCTTCTCTGGAGGCGGGGGAGCATGAGCTGGCGCTGGTCACGTTTTCCGCCCGCCTTCGGTTTGAGCAGATCTACCTTACCAGAGGGGAGGAGCTGCCGCCTGCGCTGGGATAAGGGGCTCCTGTCAGGTAGCGCAGATATTCGATGACCATCTCCTTCCGGGGGGTATTGGCCACCACTCCCAGATAGACGGTGTCCCCGAATCCGGCCTGCCTGATCAGAGCCGTCCCGGACAGATCCAGACCGAAGGAATGCGCCTGCGTCACTGCCGTATAGGGAACGGAGGCGTCCAGCGCCGCCTCCGCCCCATTGTCCTCCAGAATGACGATGTTGTTCGCCAAGGCCGGCTTCAGGCTCTGGTATAAGGCGGGAGCTTCTGCGGAAAGGAATTCGTCCAGATCCAGCAGATACCCGTTCTGGGAGAAGGCGTCGAAGGCTTCCTTGTTCATCAGTACCACGTCCATGGTTTTCCCCTCGATGGCGGCAAGGATCTTCATGCGGGATGCATAGGTGTATTCGTGCCATTCGCTGAGCTCGTCGTCCGTCAGGTAGAGCCCGGTGTAGAGCTGGAGCCTGTATTTGGAGGTGTCTGCCTGCAGGTAAGAGGTGAAGCCCTCCCCCAGCTGCCCGGTCAGGGTGTCTCCGGCGGTCACGTTCACCAGAGAGGCATACAGAAGGACGTCCCTGTGAGTGAAGCGTCCGTACAGACTGTATCCCATCAGGAACAAGAGCAGACAGAGCACGGCCAGAGGGAATCTGTAATAGGTCAGGATGTGCTGTACCAGCTTCCGCCCATGCAGCTTACCGAGATTTTCATCATGCAGGAATGCTCCGAGACGATCTCCCAAGGAACTCATAGCACTTCCTCCGGCCGGGCCTTTTCCTCACAGAGCAGAAGGATGTTTGCCAGCAGACGGGAGCAGAGCAGGGCGCAGAGCCCCTCTCCGAAGATGACGGCAGGCGTGAAGACATTGATCACCACGAAGGCCATGAGGAAATACACGGCGGCCATGGCGATGGTGCAGAAGAGAAACCGCATTCCCAGCATGAGAGAGTTGAGGAACATGGCCCTCACCGTGTTCTCGAATCTGGCCAGCAGGGGAAAGACGTACATCAGGACGATGGCGTAGGCGGCCAGCGCCACGAGAAAGACCGCCGTTCCGATGGTCCAGAACACATTTTCAAAGCGCATATGGTAAAAGACATATCCGTCCAGCGCCAGAACGATTCCCCCTGCCAGAAGAATCAGCCAGATGAGGGTGGCTTTTCGGAAATTCTGCCGGAAGGCTCGGAAGAAGGACTTGGTGAGGCTTCCTTCCTCGTCCTTGGCCAGCTTGAGGGTAACATAGAACAGCGCCGTGGTGGACGCTCCTGCCGTCACCACGGGCAGGCAGCAGAGAAGCCACAAAAGATTCAGATAGGCGCTGTAGGCGATCTTGGTGAAAAAGAGCATTGCTTTTCCTTCCGGATTGAATAAGCTGCGCATAATATTCCTCCTCCTTGTTTTTCAGTCTCCGGTAGATTCCCGGTAGATCAGGCTGGTTTCCGTGTGCATGGTGCGGAAGTTCAGGGACGGCTCCTTGATGCGGGATATCAGCAGATGGACTGCGGAAAATCCCATGATCTGGCTGTGGATATGGATGGTGGTAAGGGTGGGGGTCACGAACTTTGACTCGGGGGAATCATCGAACCCGCAGAGCCATATGTCATCCGGTACCCGGATGCCCAATTTCTTAAATACCTGCATGGCGTCCAGAGCCACGAAGTCATTGGCGCAGATGAAGACCTCCGGCATACTGTCCATGCCCCTGAAGCACTCCTCCAGATATTCCTTATAGTCATTGCTGTCCGGTTCCCGGACTCCCTTTTTGTTGCCTGTGACACACCATTCCTCCGGGCAGGAGAGGCCGCACAGGAACATGGCGTTGCGGTATCCCATATAGCGCTCGAAGAAGGACTGACAGTGCAGATGCTCTCCGATGAAGCCGATATTCCGCTTGCCCCGCCGTATCATTTCCTGCACAAAGCCGTAGATGCCCGACTGGTTCTCCATATAGAGGCAGTCTGCCCGCAGCGGCCTGCCCAGACCCACCACCGGCGAATCTACGAATAGGACGGGGATCTCCAGCTCACAGAGCATATCGGCGTATTTTCTGTCGAACATTTCCACGCAGATGATGCCGCTGATCCGGTCCTTCTGATAGGAGGCAGGCAGCTGCAGGGCATCCACCGCCTCCTCCGGGATCCGGTGCATGGTAAAGCTGTAGCCCAGCTGTGACAGCTCCCGCTGGAATTTGTCCAGCATGGTGGAGGAAAAGTGGGAATTTCCGATGAAGCCGGTGAAAAAGAGGGCGATCTCTCCTGCGGGGGCCGGAGGCTCCGTCTTTTTCTCCTGCCCGGCGATATTGATATAGGAAAATTGCTTGTAGCCCATTTCCATGGCCTTCTGCAGGACCTTTTCTCTGGTGGCCTCGGCCAGCAGGCCGGTATTGTTGATGGCCTTGGATACCGTGTTGCGGGATACCCCCAGCGCATCTGCAATGTCTTGAATCGTGACTCGTTCTGCCATGCTTGTTTCTCCGTTTCGTCTTTTTCTTTATTAATATATTTTCTGTTAATACATTCTCTATTAATACATTCTCTGTTAAGAGGAAGCTCTTCGCCGTATACCCCTCTCGGTTTTCGGTTCTTTCGCTTTCAGTTGCTTTATTCAGCTTCATTCAGTTGCTTCAGATTCTTTCGGCACTGATTACATTTATTATATAGCACAAATCTGATTGTGTCAAATGTAAAAATCAATTTTACATAATTTTTTACGGAATATCTTACAATGGAAAAAAGAATTCGGGCATATTGTCCCCGATGCACCTTTTAAAAAGTACATATAAAACAAAAGAAACTAGAAAAAGAATGGGCAAATGTAAAAACATAATAAAAATTTATGCATAAAATGTAAAAATAGGGATTGACTGAATGCGCAGAGTGTGCCATTGTAATTTTACAAATAAACAAGTTGAGTTTTGCAAATGCACAACCAATATATGAATGCGGCGCAGGAAGTGCAGGATGCAGAACGGAGCAGAGAGGAGAAAATTATGAAAACTGGCGCAAAAGCGCTCCCGCCACGGGGGAGCGGCAAGGCGAAGGGGGGACTGAAGGACACCCTGCTCTATGTGAGACAGCACTGGCAGCTGTACCTGATCTTCCTGCTGCCGGCCCTTGTGCTTACCATTGTTTTCAGGTATATTCCCATGGGCGGCATTCTCATCGCCTTTGAGAATTACAACCCGATCAAGGGCCTGCTGGACAGTCCGTGGGTGGGCTTCGAGCATTTCCAGAGATTCCTGTCCTCGCCGGACTTCCTGAGCTATCTGGTCAACACCCTGAAGCTGAGCGTGTACGGCCTGCTGTGGGGCTTCCCCATCCCCATCATCCTGGCTTTTCTGCTGAATCGGGTGGGAAGCGCCAAGATCAAAAGGAAAATCCAGCTGGTTCTCTATATGCCGAACTTCATCTCGGTCATTGTGCTCTGCGGTATCGTGAAGATCCTGTTGTCCGTGACGGGACCGCTGAACATGCTTCTGGGAACCTCCACCGATTTCATGACCATGCCGGAGGCGTTCCGGACAATCTACATCGCCAGCGGCATATGGCAGGGGGCGGGCTGGGGCTCCATCATGTACACGGCGGCGCTGTCCAATGCCAGTGCGGAGCTGAAGGAGGCGGCCATCATCGACGGCGCCAACATCTTTCAGCAGATCAAGGCGGTGGAGTGGCCGGCCATCAAGGACGTGGTGATCATCCAGTTCATCATGTCCGCAGGAAACATCATGAGCGTGGGATTCGAGAAGGCATACGCCCTGCAGACGGATCTGAACATGCGCTCTTCGGAGATCATCGCCACATATGTGTATAAGAAGGGCCTTCTGGACGGCGATTACGGCTTTTCCACGGCGGTAGGACTGTTCAACACGGTGATCAACGTCATCCTTCTTGTAGCGGTGAACAAGATCGTGGCGCGGATGAACGAAGGCAAGGGGCTGTAAAGGAGGAACAGTATGGGAAAGAAAAAGTTTTTCAGATATTCCATGCAGGACAAGACGCTGCTCATGGTAGGCTACGTGCTGTTGGGGCTGTTCGTGGTGGCCATCATCATTCCCATGATCTACATCGTGGTAGGCTCCTTTATGGATCCCATCACGCTGCAGAACAAGGGTATCACCTTCGACTTCAGCAAGTGGACGGCCACGGCCTATCAGAGAGTCTTCGGCAATGCGCAGATATGGGTGGGATTCAAGAATGCGGTGGTCTATTCGGTGGTGTTCACGGTGATATCCGTCTTTATCACTCTTCTGGCGGCGTACCCCATGTCCAGACCGGATTTCAAGGGCAAGGGCTTCTTCAACGTGATTTTCGTGATCACCATGTTCTTCGGGGGCGGCCTGATCCCCACCTACCTGCTGATCAACAATCTGGGCATGAAAAATACCATGTGGGCAATCGTGATCCCGGGGGCCTTCAGCGTGTGGAACATGATCATCGCAAGGACCTACTATCAGGGGATCCCCTCGGAGCTGCGGGAGGCGGCGGAGGTGGACGGGGCCACGGACATGCGATATTTCTTCATGATACTGCTTCCGGTGTGTACCCCCGTCATCGCAGTGCTGGCCTTGTGGCAGTTCGTGGGTATGTGGAACAGCTATTTTGATGCCCTGATCTATCTGGACGATACGGCGAAGCAGCCCCTGCAGGTGGTGCTCAGATCCATCCTGATCCAGAACAAGCCGGAATCCGGCATGATCTCGGATATGCAGAGCACGGCGGAGCGGGCGCAGCTGGCGGAGCTGCTGAAATACGCCACCATCATTGTCTCCAGCCTTCCTCTGCTGGTGATGTATCCCTTCTTCCAGAAATATTTCGACAGCGGGATCATGGTGGGCTCCGTGAAGGGCTGATGAAAGACGGATATAGGGCTGATGAAAGACGGCTAAAAGACAGCTAAAAGACTGGTGAACGACGAAGGGTCTTTCCGGACGGAGGACGCTGACGCAGGGAATTGACAAAAATGCCTGGGACCGGGCAGAAAGACCGAGCAAAAAGACCGAACAGAAAGACCAAGCAAAGAGACCGGGCAGAAAGACCGAACAGAAAGACCGAGCAGAAAGACCAAGCAAAAGGACCAGGCAGAAAGACCGAACAGAAAGACCGAACAGAAAGACCGAACAGAAAGACCGTGCATAAAGAAGATAGGCCGTCCATGGAGGCGGCAGAATGGAGATGGACATGAAGGAATCGAACAAGAAGGAATCGAATAAGAAGGAATCGAACATGAAGGGATCATGGAAACACAAAATTACGAAAAAGGGATGGCTGAGGAGGACGGCGGCTGCCGCTTTGGCGGCGGGCATGACTCTCTCTCTGGCGGGCTGCGGCGGCCCCAAGGTGGAGCTGAACGACGGAACGTTCAAGCCCATGGAGGCTTCCGAGCTGCAGTTCCCCCAGCCTGACGGAACCACCCTGACGGGCATGATCAGCTATCCGGCCAACACGGAGTCCAATCCCAACAACCGCACCATCTTCAAGCGGCTGGAGGAGAAGACCAATCTGCACATTGAATGGAACGCCATCCCCGGCAACCAGTGGGGGGAGAAGATCCAGACCATCATGGCGGATCCCAATTCCCTGACGGATTTCATCTTTACCGCAGGCTTCGGGGAGAACGACCTGCTGCGGTTTGCGGAGCAGGGCATCATCATACCGCTGGAGGAGTACATCGACGCCTATATGCCGAATCTGAAGAGCGTGTTCGACAAGTATCCTGAATACAGGAAGATGAGCACTGCCGCGGACGGACATATCTATTCCCTTCCATGGATCGAGCAGCTGGGAGCCAACAAGACGGCCATCCAGACCATCGGGAACATGAGCTTCATCAACAAGAAGTGGCTGGACGCCCTGGAGCTGAAGATGCCAGAGACCGTGGAGGAGTTCGAGGCCGTGCTGATTGCCTTCCGGGACAATGCGGATAAGCTGAAGAGCCAGTTCGGGATAGAGGGTGACATCATCCCCATGTCCTGCATCGTCAACGACGGGGATCAGGACCCCAGTATCCTGATCAACAGCTTCGGCGAGGGCTACGGCGACCCTGACAGAGGAAGGCACATCGCCGTGACGGATGACAAGGAGGTTATTTTCACTGCCGGCATGGAAGGGTTCAAGGAGGGGATCAAGTGGCTGCACTCTCTGGCGGAGCAGCAGCTGATCGATCCGGAGTGCTATACCCATGAATGGTCCCAGTACGTGGCCAAGGGCAAGGCTCACCGCTACGGCGTGTTCTTCAGCTGGGATCCGGCCAATATCGACAATCTGGAGGATTTCGTTCCTCTGCCTCCTCTGGCGGTGAACGGTCAGAGGATCATCACGCCCCAGAACGGTTCCTTCACCAGCGGCTATGACAGAGGGCGCTGCGTGGTCACGGCGGTGGCGAAGCAGCCTGCGCTGGTCTGCGCATGGCTGGATCTGATGTATGATCCCTTCCAGTCTCCTCAGAACAACTGGGGAACCTACGGGGAGGATGATGAGTTCAATATCTTCGTCCTTGGGAAAAACGAGTCCGGTGAGGATATGCTGCAGCATGCGCCTCTGGGAAGCGCTTCCCCGGTGGAGGTGCGGGAGGCGGAGGCCGTGGGCGGCCCGCTGGCCATTCTGGATGAATATTACGGCGTCTATGTGACCTGCCCCGACGATGCCCAGTACCGCCTTGACTGGATCGAGGAGATCTACACACCCTACATGACCAGAAACTATGTATATCCCAATGTGTTCATGAGTCAGGAGGACGTGAAGCAGCTGTCCAACCTGCAGGCGGATATCGAGAAGACGGTAAGGGCCAAGAAGTCCGAATGGATCAGGGACGGCGGAATCGACGAGCAGTGGGATGAATATCTGAAGTCCCTTGACGCATACGGCCTTCAGGGATATCTGGCGCTGTTCCAGAAGTATCTTGACGCATATTTCGCAGAGTGATAAATTACAGACAAATGTTCAGGCTGTCCGGTTCCTCCGCAGAGGGGCCGGGCGGCGAGAAAAGAGGAGCAGGAGGACGATGACTATGACAAGCCAGACGCTGCGGGAGGCCCGCAAGTACGAGGAATCTTCCGAAAAAATGATATCCGCTGAGGAAAGGCCGGCTTTTCACCTTTCGCCCCGCACGGGATGGATGAACGATCCCAACGGATTTTCATGGTATGACGGAAAGTACCATTTATTTTATCAATATAATCCCTACGAATGCCAATGGGGGCCCATGCACTGGGGGCATGCGGTAAGCACTGACCTGCTCCACTGGGAATACCTTCCTGCAGCTCTGGCCCCGGACGAGGCCTGCGACAGAGACGGATGCTTTTCCGGAAGCGCCGTGACGCTGGCCGACGGCAGGCAGCTCCTCATGTATACGGGAGTGGTGAGGGAGCGGCAGGCAAACGGCGGCTACAATGAGGTCCAGACCCAGTGCCTTGCGGTGGGGGACGGCACGGACTATGAAAAGTACGGAAAAAATCCCGTTCTGGACGAGAGGGATATTCCCGAGGGGAGCAGCAGGAACGATTTCCGGGATCCCAAGATGTGGCAGGAACCGGACGGATCCTATCGCTGCGTCATAGGGAACCGGGCAGCGGACGGCAGCGGGCAGATACTGCTCTTTTCCAGTCCCGACGGCTTTGCGTGGCAGTACGAGAAGGTGCTGGCAGCCAATAGGAACCGTTTCGGAAAAATGTGGGAATGTCCCGATTTCTTCCCGCTGGACGGCAGATGGGTCCTGATGGTCAGCCCGCAGGATATGCTGCCCTCCGGATTCGAATATCATAACGGCAACGGTACCCTCTGCCTGATCGGGGATTATGACGCAGACACGCAGGAATTCACGGAATGCTCCGACCAGTCCATTGATTACGGAATAGATTTTTATGCCCCCCAGACCATCCTCACGCCGGACGGCCGCAGGGTCATGATCGGCTGGATGCAGAACTGGGACACCTGCAGCCACAGAAGGCGGCATGACGAGGCGTGGTTCGGCCAGATGAGCATTCCCAGAGAGCTGTTCCTCAGGAACGGGAGACTCTGGCAGCGGCCGGTGAGGGAGCTGGAGCAGCTGCGGCGGGACAGAGTGGCCTATGACAACGTGACCGTGTCCGGCTCCGTGCGTCTGGAGGGCATCAGGGGCCGCAGAGTGGACATGGAGCTGGAGGTGCGCCCGGAGGAGGGCTGTGATCTCTACCGCAAATTCTCCGTCCGCTTCGCCCAGAACGACTCTTATCATACCTCCCTGAGCTTCCGGCCCGGCGAGTCCGTGCTGAAGCTGGACAGAAAGTTCTCCGGCTCAAGGAAGGCAGTCATCCACCAGAGGCGCAGCAAGGTCAATCATGAGGGCGGGCGGCTGAGGCTGCGGATCATTCTGGACCGGTTCAGCGCCGAGGTCTTCGTGAACGACGGGGAACAGACGCTGTCCGCCGTTCTGTATACGCCGCAGGAAGCGGACGGTATCTCCTTCATCGCAGACGGCACCGTGAAGCTGGACGTGGTGAAGTACCAGCTGGCGTGACAGGGAGGTACGGGCGGGGAAAGGGCCGGATCAGGTACATTCCACAAGCCCCTCCCGCCGCAGCTCCAGCACCCTGCTGCAGACCTCCCGGATATATTTCCGGTCATGGGAGACGCTGATGATGGCTCCGGGGAAATCCTGCAGGAGCTGCCGGATCACCGGGCCTGACAGAGGCGAAAAGTTCCGTGTGGGCTCGTCCAGAATCAGGACGTTGCGGTGCTCCATGCTCATTTTCAGCAGCAGAAGCTTGGCCTTCTGGCCGCCGGAGAGATCCCGGATGGCATGGTCCATCTCCTGCGCAGTGTACTTCATGCTGCCAAGATAGGTGCGGATCCGGGTGAGCTCCTCCTTGGTCAGGCATCTGGGAGGCTTTTGGAGGGGTTCTTCCCGGACGGGGCCTTCCGGAGCGGAAGCTTCCGGCCGCCTCACAGACTCCGGCTGCAGCTTGGGCTGTCCCTCCGACGGGGGCATATAGGGCCTGCCGCCTTGCTGTAAGGCTGCAGACGGCTTGGGGGCCTGCGGAAGCGGCCAGCGCTCCCAGCTCTGGGACAGATATTCCACCGGGGTAAGCTCCGGATCCAGCAGCTCCTCGTAATTCTGGGGCATATAGGCGGCCCGGATATCGGTTCGCTTCAGGAGCTGTGCGGCCACGAGCCGCAGGAGCGTGGTTTTGCCTATGCCGTTCCTGCCGATGACGCAGAGCTTCTCCGGACCTTTGACCTGAAGGCGGATGTCATGGGCCAGCTCCCGTTCTCCTGCTGTCAGCAGCGGCAGCTCATAGTCGATGACCCATTTCCCGGCGGGAATGCCCTCTCCGGGAGCGAAGCGGAAAAAGATGGCCTCCTCTACGTCAGGCCGCTGGGTCATGTCCTCGGCCTGCCGCTGAAAGCGCCGTTCCATGGATTTGACGGCGTGCATTTTCTTCTTCAGAAGCCTTCCGCCGCTGGGATTCTGTCTGGATATGGCATCCTGCTGATGCTCCACCTTGTCGTGGATCCTCCGGAATTTCTCCTGCTGCTTCTCGTAGGCGGCCTTTTCCTCCTGCGCCAGCCGGGTCTGGCGCTCGATTCCCTTCTGGCGCAGCAGGACATATTCTTGGTAGCCCGTGCGGAACACGCTGCACCGGCTCTCCGTCTTGCGCTTCAGCTGCTCCATGTGCAGGAGCATGTTGGCGGTATGCTCCAGCAGCGTCTCGTCATGAGAGATGTAGAGCACGGGAAAGGCGCAGCTGTTTATGAAGCCCTCCAGCCATTCCAGCGTCTCGATGTCAATATCGTTGGAGGGCTCGTCCAGCAGGAAGAGATCAGGCTTCCTGCATAGGATCCGGATCAGCTGAAGCTTGATTTTCTCGCCGCCCGAAAGCTGCTCCATTCTGGCGTCACTGTACAGCAGATCGGCGGAAATTCCCAGCCTGCCGGCCATGGAGGCCAGATCCTTGTAATCCGTCTCCAGAAAGGCAGGCTCTTCGCTTAAAAATGTATAGACGCTCTTTTTCCGGTCGGCTTGGGCAAGCTCTTGGGGCAGGTAGCCGCAGACACTGCTGTTTTTCTGTATTTCCCCCGTATATTCGGCATAATCCTCCACCAGCGCCGGATCGTACAGCAGCTTCAGCAGAGTGGACTTTCCGTTTCCTTCCTCACCGATGATTGCTGCCTTGTCGCCGTCATTCAGAGTAAAGGAGAGATCGGCGGCCAAGGGCCGTAAATCCTTTTTATGATAGATGTTCAGATTTTTTACTTGTAACATAGGGGCCTCCTATTCTGGCTTTTTGTCAGTTTGTCTTTTGCTGCGCTTTTCTTGCCGGCTGGTTTCTTCGGTGGTTTTTCGCCAGCCTGTTTTTGCGGCTGTTTCTTGCTTTTTCAGATATTGTGTTCTGCATCTTCTGCCTTGTACGCATCAAAAAAGCTTTCAGCCACATTATGTGACCGAAAGCAGATTCTCCGTGCATATGCTATGATATAGGCCCGATGGCCCTTTCCATAGGAGAAGCAGCGAAGCAGATATCTATCAACGGTCACACAAAGAACACGGCCTGCGGAACAGATGCCGTACTGCCGGAACCTTTGTGCAGATTCTGTCGATAGATTATCTTAACATTGCCCCTCCTCCTGATATTTTGGATGTTCTTGATTCCCGATATTCCAAAAGCTGAATAGAACAGCCGTTGGAACGGCTCCAAAATTCCTATGGCATGCTTTTCTCTTATACTCTACCATAGAGAGATAGATTTTTCCAGTATTTTTTGAAAATGGATTGTGCTGGTAATAGATTGTGTTGGTAGTAGTTTGTGCTGCTAATGGGTTGTGATGATGCAGCCCATCCCGTTTTTTATCACTGCCTGCGGCGGCAGTCGGTCTGGGCCGGACCGTCCAGCAGATGCCCGTCCTTGTCGAACCGGGAGCCGTGGCAGGGGCAGTCATAGCTTTCCTCATCCGGGTTCCGCTCCAGTCTGCATCCCATATGGGGGCAGTTGGGGACGATCCGCTTGTTTTGCGAGGGAAAAAGATGCTTTGCCAGACTCTTTGCCGTATGTGCGCTGTGTACCGCCAGCTCCTTTGTCGCTTGTGCCGTAAAGCGCCTCTGGGGAGAAAAAATATCTGCCTCTGGACAAGGCTGTCCGCTGATCAGGGCCGTCAGGATCCGGGCGCTTACCATGGAGGAGGTCATGCCCCATTTTCCGAACCCCGTAGCCACATACCAGTTGGGCCTCCGTCTCGAGAACCTTCCGATGTAGGGCAGGCCGTCCAGCGTCATGCAGTCCTGAGCCGACCATCGGAGCGCTTCGTGGCATCCGGGGTAGACTTCCTGAGCCCGGCTGCGCAGCGTCTCATATCTGCACCCCCTGCCGGCTCCTGCGCCTTTGTCTGTCCCGGTTCGGTGGCTGCCGCCGCCGAGCAGCATCAGGTTCCCGCAGGCTCGGAAGGAAAGGCCGTCCGGGTCAATGCCCAGATACATGGCCTCCGGCTTTTCCGTTCCCTCCAGCGCTAAGACATAGCTCCGTTCCTGATACATTCTGGCAAAATAATATCCCGGCACGTTGATGAAGGGAAAATGGGCCGCAAACACGATATGCTCTGCCGTCACGGTGCCTCTGGCAGTCACTGCCCGCATATCCTTTACCTTCAGCACCTTGGTCTGCTCGTATACCTCCGTTTCCTCTGCCAGTGCTGCCAGAAACTGAAGGGGATGGAAGCTTGCCTGATTCTCGAACCTTGTCACCCCTGCCACTGAAAAAGGAAGCTCGCAGTCTGTGCCGAAGGAGGCCTTTATGCCCAGAGCCGCTGCGGCCTCGGTCTCCCGTTCCAGAAGCTCCGTCCCTATTCGGGAGTATAGGCAGGCCGGGCGCCTGCCGAAGCCGCAGTCTATTCCTTTCTCCAGAATCAGCCTTTCATATTCGTCGATGGCGGATTCGTTTGCCTCGGCATAATGCTCTGCCATCCGATGGCCGAAGGTTCGGATCAGCCTTCCGTATATCAGATTGTGCTGTGAGGTGATCTTGGCCGTGGTGTTTTTCGTCTGGCCGCTGCCGATTCTGTCCGCTTCCAGAACGACCGCCCGAATGCCGGTCTGCTTCAGGTAATATGCCGTCAAAATTCCTGCCAGCCCGGCTCCGATGACAACAGCCGGTACCTTCATGTCCCCGGGAAGAGGCTCCCGCTTTCTGATTGTGGCTTCCCTTGTCCAGACAGATTCGGTTTTGGCAGGTTCTGTTTTGATAGATTCTGTTTTCAAAGCTTCCGTTTTGATAGGTTCTGTTTTGATGGGTTCCATTTTGCGCCTCCGTGATAAGCCTGCTCTGCGCCCTGCGTAAAAGAGCTCCGGCGGGAGAAAGTCTATTCCTGCGAGCAATGAGTCAAGTCAGCTGCGCTGACTTTATGCCGTTGCTTGCACGAGCATAAAGCCAATTCATAATTGGCTTTGCGAATGCCGCAAGGGTCAATACCCCGCAGCTTGCTGCGCTGCAAGATTGATGCCCCGTCAGCTTGCTGCTGGGTAATGACTCTGATAGCATATGTCGGAATGGGGTAATTATACGGTTTCAGGTTTTCGCAGGTGACTTGGGAAATTAAAAAGCCTTGATTTTCAGTCCGATTTCGGCTAATATTAAATCATAATATAGAATAGCCGAAGAAAGGGAGGCGCTATGAGATATATAACTAGAAGTCTGGAAAATGTAATAAATCAGGTTACCAAAGAATATCCAGTAGTTCTTGTCACGGGTTCCCGACAAGTGGGAAAAACTACCATGCTTCAGAAATTGATGGAGGACACGGACAGAAAGTATGTAACCTTGGACGACTTGAATGAAAGAAATATTGCAAAGACGGATCCAGAGCTGTTTTTACAGATGCATAAGCCTCCGGTACTGATTGACGAGGTTCAGTACGCTCCGGAACTGTTTGGGTATATTAAGATGCAGGTAGACAAAAATCACGCTCCGGGGGCGTTCTGGCTTACGGGATCTCAGATATTCAAGCTGATGAAGGGAGTGCAAGAATCCCTTGCGGGAAGGGTGGCGGTGCTTTCGCTGACCTCGTTGTCCCAGACAGAGATTTATGGAGGAGAGATGTACCCGTTCAAGGTGGAGTTGGATGCACTGGCGGCACGGAAGGAGGGCAAAGAGCGGGCGGATGCCGTGAATATTTTTGAAAGGATATATAGGGGCTCCATGCCGGCCATTGCAAGCGGGGCCAACAGTAACAGCCAGATTTTTTATTCCAGTTATTTAAGCACTTATATTGAGCGGGATGTGAGGGAGCTGTCGGAGGCGATTGACTCCTTGAAGTTTCTGCGGTTCATAACCGCAGTGGCAGCCAGATGCAGCCAAGTGCTGAATGTGGCGGAGATTGCCCGGGATGCTGATATCAATCAGATGCAGGCCAAAGGATGGCTGACAATTCTGGAGACGCTGGGAATTATATTTTATCTGCACCCTTATTCGAACAATATGCTGAAACGTCTTGTGAAAACGCCGAAGCTATATTTTTATGATACAGGCCTTGTCTGTTATCTGACTAAGTGGAGCAGCGCAGAAACCTTGGAAAGTGGCGCAATGAATGGTGCCATTCTGGAGAACTACGTGGTTGCCGAGATCAGGAAGACCTATTTGAATTGCGGAATAGAACCGTATATATATTATTATAGGGACAAGGATGCAAAGGAAATTGACGTCGTTATGGAACATGACGGCGTACTCAATCCGATTGAGATCAAAAAGACGTCAAATCCCGGAACGGAATTAATAAAGGTTTTCAGATTGTTGGACAGAGCTTCCACGCCTCGCTCAAAAGGTGCGGTTATCTGCATGAAGCCGGAGCTGAGCGCTATTGACAAGGACAATTATATCGTGCCGGTCTGGATGGTGTGAGGAGACTGGGGTAAGGGGATAGGTGGCTGGTGAAGGTGTTGGGGAGATAAAATCAGGATGCTTTTTTGGAAATAGGGAGGTATGTATATGGAAAATTCAGACAGGTTAAGTGTGTTTATTAGTCTGGTATTAAGACATAAGCCGGATGCAGCGGGAATTGTCTTAGATGAACACGGATGGGCAAATGTAAAGGAACTTATTGATGGCATAAATAATACTGGACGCAAAATTAGCATGGAGGCATTGGAAGAGATTGTAAGAACCGACAATAAACAGCGTTATAGTTTTAATGAAGATAAAACGTCGATTCGGGCGAATCAGGGACATAGCATTTCGGTGAACGTAGAACTGAATGAACAAGAACCGCCGGAATATCTGTATCATGGAACTGCTGACAGATTTTTGGAGAGTATTATGCTGGAAGGTTTAAGACCCATGAGTCGTTTATATGTGCATTTATCAAGGAATATTGAAACGGCAAATCAGGTGGGCAAAAGACATGGGAACGCTGTGGTTTTGAAGGTGAACAGTGGTCAGATGCATAGAGATGGCATTAAGTTTTATCTTTCTGAAAATGGGGTATGGTTGACTAAAAGAGTAGAATCAAAATATTTACAAAAAATGAAAGTATGACTTTAAGATCATATTGACAACTCAAGTTGAAGACGTGTTGACAGCAGAAAAGATACATGCTATACTTGTAATCATATAATGGATAATGTTATATGAGTTTCGCTCAGAAAAGGATCCAGTAATTTGCGGCTTGTTATAACAAGGCTGTTATTCGGTACACGAATCAGAAGGATTTGCAAGAAATCTGAGAATAAGAATCCTGAAATGCTGCGGGATGAGGGAGGAACCGAAGAAAAATGGACATCAAGATAGCGCATGTCAATGAGGCTGGAGAAACACAGACAATAAAGGAGCACTTGCAGGGCACGGCGGAGAGGGCGAGGGAATTTGCGTCAGAATTCGGCTGTGGTGATGTGGGCTATCTGTGCGGACTTATGCATGATATCGGAAAGTATTCTTCAGAGTTCCAAAAGAGGATCCGGGATCCTGAGAATTCTAAAAGAGTAGACCATTCTACTGCAGGGGCGAGAGAGCTTTGCCGTATGTCGGCAAATTATATTCCCATGGCGATGGCTGTAGCTGGTCATCACTCTGGGCTGTTGGATGGTGGGCTTGCTAAATTGGCGCAGGCTAAGGACGGAACATTTTTTGGAAGATTGAAGAATGATCTGCCGGAATATGAGGATTGGAAAAGGGATGGTATTATGCCCTTGCAAGCCTCTGTTCCGGCATTTTGTGTGAAGGGCCCACATCCGTTATATGCGATGTCTTTCTTTATCCGAATGATTTATTCTTGTCTTGTAGATGCAGATTATCTGGATACAGAAGCTTTCATGAGACAGAACGTCAACGCAAGAGGCGGGTATGACTCTGTTGCGGAGCTGCTGGAAAGATTTCAGCGCCATGTTGCTCCATGGATTGAAAGGACAGTTTTTGACGATGAAAAGCAGAGACAGCTTTTTGGAAACAGAACAAAGATTCTTCGGACTTGTATGGAGAAAGATCATAATTTCAATGCGGAGATGGCACAGATTGAGAAACGTTACCAGG